>CANHJA010000191.1 GCA_947460795.1 Bacteroidota bacterium
AATATATCTGTAAAAGGAATATTAACTGGTTTTGAAAAAGATGAGTTGGGGATTGGAAATAAAATTGATTTAACATCTTGTACAATAAATAATTAAAAAAATATACACATGAAAAAGCTATTATTTTCGCTACTTCTATTAGCCTCATTACAAACACAAGCACAAAAATACTTCACAAAAACGGGTACGACCATTTTCAATTCAAAATCTCCAGTTGAAAAAATTGAAGGGGTAAACAAAGCAACGGCTTGTTTATTAGATACCAGAACAGGATCCATAGATTTCATCGTACAAATTAAAAGTTTTGTATTCGAAAAACAATTAATGCAAGAACATTTCAATGAAAACTATTTAGAAAGTGACAAATTTCCCAAAGCAAATTTTAAGGGGGTTATTACAAACCACACTGCTATTAATTTCACAAAAGACGGAGATTACAATGCTGAAGTAGTTGGCAAAATGACCTTGCATGGGGTTACAAAAGATGTAAAGTTTGCTGGAAAAATTTCAGTAAAAGGTGGGAAAGTTATTATCACATCATCGCAAATGTTATTGTTGCAAGATTATAAAATTGCAGTCCCAAATGCTGTAAAAGATAAAGTATCTAAAGATGTAAAAATTACGGTTAATACTACTTTAGAATTAATGAAATAAAAACGAAAAGCTTCTCTAAATAATTATTGAAGCTTTTTAAATAAAATAGAAAAAGAGATATGAACAAATTGATAAAACCACTTTTAATTGCATTGCTTAGCTTGTCTGCAATAAATACATTTGCACAAGACAACAAGGACGATTTAGAAAAATTGTTAGGCGAAGATCAACCTAAAAAAGAATATGTAAAAAATGCCTTCAAATCGAATCGAGTGATACAAGGACATTCCATGGAAATGACAGGAAAAGGTGTTTTAGACTTCCGAATTTTACATCGATTTGGTGAAATAAAAGGTGGATGGCGCGAAATGTTTGGATTAGACCAAGCATCTATGCGTATGGGATTTGATTATGGTGTACATAAAAATTTAACATTGGGAATCGGCCGAAGCACTGTTAATAAAGAAGTAGATGGATATGTAAAATACAGAATTGTACAACAAAGCAAAGGTGCAAAGTCGTTCCCGGTATCTATATTATTGATTTCAGGAGCAACAATGCAATCATTAAAAGCTACCTCAAATAATTATTTGTCTGATTTCTCGAATCGTTTAGGATATTATCATCAAATGATTGTTGGCCGTAAAATGGGTGATAAATTTACGTTGCAAGTATCGCCAACATTTGTACATAGAAATTTAGTAGCCACTACAAGTGACAACAACAATATGGTTGCTATTGGAATAGGAGCAAGAGCTAAATTAACCAACCGAATGGCATTGATATTAGACACCTATCCGATAGTTTATGGCGCGAGAGAAGCTTATAATTATTTCCCATTGTCTTTAGGTGTTGATATTGAAACAGGTGGACACGTTTTCCAACTTCACATTACCAACTCTAAAGGAATGAATGAGAAAGCATTTATTGGAGAAACTACGCAAAATTGGGGTAAAGGGCAAATTCAAATTGGATTCAATTTATCCAGAGTTTTCACTATTGTAAAAAATACAGAAGGTAGTTGGTAATACAACCAATTCTTAATTAGCAAAAACGACTTATTTACAACAGAATAAGTCGTTTTTTTTATATAATTTTGTAAAACTTTTTAATACCAAAAAAATGAATAGACCCATTAGAGTGCTTGTAGCCAAAGTAGGATTAGACGGACATGATAGAGGAGCTAAAGTAATAGCTCAAGCGTTGAAAGATGCTGGAATGGAAGTTATTTATACCGGTTTACGGCAAACACCCGAAATGGTTGTTACTACTGCATTGCAAGAAGATGTAGATGCCATAGGTGTTAGTATTTTATCAGGCGCTCACAATACCGTTTTCCCTGCAATTCAAAAGTTGTTGAATGAAAAAGACTTGCCACATATTTTATTAACTGGAGGTGGAATTATTCCGGAAGATGATATTTTAGAATTAAATAAAATGGGTGTTGGAAAATTATTTAGCCCAGGTACTCACACGACCGAAATAGCCAATTATATCAAAGAAGAAGTATCTAAAAGACAATCATAAAATTATATAAAACAGATGGAATTAAACACATTACTTTTTAGTGTAGAAAATGGGATAGCCACAATTATCATTAATAGACCAGATAAAATGAATGCTTTAAATAAAGACGTGATTGCAGATTTGAGCAGCGCTTTTGACGAAGTATATTCTAATAAAGAAATTAAAAGTGTAATCCTTACTGGAGCAGGGCAAAAAGCTTTTGTTGCTGGTGCTGACATCACTGAATTTATTGATTTAGATAAAACAGGAGGTACTCAAATAGCAAGAGTTGGACAAGAAAATGTGTTTAATAAAATTGAGAATTGTCCAAAACCTGTAGTTGCTGCTGTAAATGGTTTTGCACTTGGTGGTGGATGCGAATTAGCAATGTGTTGCCATTTTAGAATAGCCAGTGAAAATGCAAAATTTGGACAACCAGAAGTAAACTTAGGATTAATACCCGGATATGGAGGAACACAGCGTTTAACTCAATTAGTAGGTAAAGGCAGAGCAATGGAATTGTGTATGACTGCTCAAGTTGCAAATGCAAATGAGGCACTTGCAATGGGCTTAGTAAATCATGTTACAACCTTAGATTCTTTAATTGACAAATCGAAAGAAATACTGACAACGATCAATACAAAATCACCCATGGCATTGAGCAAAGTGATTGCTTGCATTAACAAAACAGGTTCTGCTGATGGTTTTGAAACTGAAATCAAAGAATTTGGGGAATGCTTTGGCACTCTAGAAATGAAAGAAGGAGTATCTGCATTTTTAGAAAAAAGAAAAGCAAATTTTGGATAATTATTGATTGATTTATAAAAAAGAGTGCTTAAACAAGCACTCTTTTTTTATTTTAAAACACCCTGTACCTTTTGAATATTGGGATCGGCTGGGTTAAGCTGAAAGGCTTTCGTCCATGCTTTTTTTGCTGTCACATAGTCTTGTGAATTGTAAGAAAATCCTCCTAAATCGTACCAATATTTAGCATTATTAGGATTGCATTCAACCGCTTTTTGAAGATACAATTTACCTTCGGCCCATTGTTGTTTGGCTCCAAAATTGTAACCCTGTGTATAATAAGTATCCGCTAATAAATTATAGTACAACTCTTTTTGTGGATGACTCGGATAGATTTTAAAAGCGATATCCCAATGTACTTTCGCGCTGTCATATTGGTTGTTTTTTGCAAAAGCTAAACCAATATTTAAATGTCCATTTACAAATTCTGGATGCAATTGAAGGGCTTTATTCCCATAGAAAATAGATTTTTGAATGAACTTTTTTTCATTGCCTTTGTTAATCGGCAGATCAGACAAATCAAGATTGCGTGAAGATGCATTTCCATTTAAAGAGATACTATTCGGATTAATTTTAACATCTGTAAGTGCTAATGTAATGTCATTTTTCCAAGCGTTGTTTCTGTCAATCGTTTTAAATGAGTACAATGCCAAAATAGGCAATACCAATAGAATAGAAAAATTGGGCTTGTTTATTTTTTGTGCAACCCAATAAATCGCATACCCTAGTAACATACAAAAACCCAAAGAAGAATGAAATACTAAACGCTCTCCCATAGTAGCCCCTACATTGAAAATAAAATTAGTAACTAAAGCAATATTAAATAGATAAAATGCAATTGAAAATGAAAGCCAACTTTTCTTACGAAGCGAAATAAAACCGCCAATTGCCATTGCTAAAACTAAAAATATACTTATCCAAACCAATGGATCTGAAAAATCTTTGTAGGGAATAGAATTGTATCCATAATCTGAACAAAGTGATAATGGCAGTAGTAATAATCCTGCATATTTCAAAAGCATGAAAATTTTTGTAGCCAATGTTTCGGATTCAGTAGCTAATAAATAGGGACTGTTCATGATTTCTTTTTCTTGTAAAACATTTTTAGCTATTAGTGGCCCAGCCTGCGAACGCATCATTAAATACAAGATAAAAGTCAACCCTAGGCCTATAAATAAATTGATATATTTCGAATTTTCCAATTTCTTATCAGAAAATAAATACAATGACAATGGAATTAACAATAGCAAAGTAGCTCCATATTCTTTGGATAATAATGCCGCCAAAAACGTGATGCAACTCCATACTATATACTTCATACTGTTAGCCTTTTTTTCTAATTGATGCACTAAAAACAGCGTTAGTATCATAAAAAACATTGATAATATTTCATCTCTACTTTTTACATTCGCCACAACTTCTGTATGAATTGGATGTGCTAAAAACAACAAGGATATTATCAGAGCTGCTATTTTATTTCGTTTAAATACAACAGTACTTAAAAACAAAAACAGCATACTTACCGA
>CANHJA010000192.1 GCA_947460795.1 Bacteroidota bacterium
ACTAAAGCCCCACTTTTGCCAAACCCATGTTGTAGGCAGTTAGTTTTTCTGTATTGTAAATTTGTTTCTCCATTTCTTTCAATTTCTGCAAGTACTTTCTTTAAAGAATCGCCGATTGTTATTTTATCTGAATTGAAATTTATATCCATTATTAATATGTATTTTCTTCTGATAATTTATTTAATGATAAAGCCATAATGGTATAGCCTAATGTAAACAATGTCATATAAGTAAATGCAATAAAACAGAAAATATCCTTACCATTATCAAAGTCTGTATCTTTAAAAAATAGATACTCATGGTAACCAGCTAAGAATAATAATATAGGAATTAGAGTATAAAGTATGATTTTTGGTGCAATGGTGTTTCTTTTTAATAGATTGATAATATAACCAATTATTGAGCTAATTAAGTATGAAATCGTCAATGTCATTGTTAAACCTAAAAATATTATCCATATCCACTTAAAACTTGAATACCAAATTGCTAAAAATACATTTAGTGTCATGGCAAGTTCATATAAAATTGGTACTAATATTATTGTCACAATTATTTGAATAATTCTTAAGATTAATTTCATTTTCTAGTTAAATTTTTGAAGTGAATGTTTTTTTTGTTTAGTGTGTTCTTGGTAATTGCCTACAACTTACTTATACCGGCTACTCTTCTCCTTATTATTTTCATTTTACGTTGAAACCATGAGCTAAGAGGCTATAATAATTTGTTAATAGCAATTCGAAGATATTAAAAATTAATTTATAAATTATCAAAGAGTTTTTAATATTTTAGATTTTCCTACAGTTCGCATCTCGCCAAACTGCTTATTTCGGTTGGTGAGACAACAGCCGATAGTTGAATTTTATTTATCAAATTACAAATCAACCGCTAGTTGCAGGGTAAAATTACGTGGTGGAGCAATCAATGCCGGTCGTTCAGAATAAATTGTATTCAATGCATTTTTTATTATAAAAGACAGCTTGCTTTGTTTTGTAAGCGAATACGCAAAGCGAATATCCCACACAAAACTACCTTTATTGTATTTTGTTCTGAAGGCATTCACACTGCTTGGCAATTGGGTTCCTAATTCAAATAAAAGTCCCGGTAAATTTTCTGTAGGTTTTGTATTTTGAAAAACAGCATCAATATTTTGCATATTTGAATTGTATAAAATAGTAGATCCAAATACTACATTTTTATAAGTATGCTCCATATCGAATTTAAAGCTATTTCTGTATCTGTATTTTAAGGTATTGGTGTTGCCACTTATGTTGGCCATAATAGTCGAATCGGGGTTCAGTAATATAGGATTCATGTACGTGTATGAAACCATGAAACGAGAACTTATTTTACCTATTTTACCTTGTGCAACGGCAGACATATCCACTCCATTAATTCTGGTATTTCCTACATTGATTGATTTAAAACCTAAATATTTTAAAGGATCCGACACCGTTAAAATCGTAGAATCCTTAGGAATATAAAAGTTGAAATTAAACTCCATCATGTTTTGATATTGCATCCAAAACGCTGCTACATCAACATATCCTAGCCAAGAACCAATTTTATATCCTTGCTTAACTCCTATTTCAGTGCTCCAGCCTGTCTCCGATTTTAATTCCAAATTTGGGAATACTCGTGAAGGACCAAAACTGGTATTTATGAAACGCTCAGCAATTGAAGGATAACGATACCCTTGTCCGAAAGAAGCTCTCAGAAATGTTGCTTTTGAAAGTTCGTAATTGAAGCCCGTTCTAAAAACAGGTTTTTTTTCTGTGGCATAAGTATCTACTTGATTCACTTCATATCGCATACCAACATTTAGCCAAAGCTTCTTTATTTTTTTTTCAAGTTGTAAATATGGCGCTACATTATACGTATTGTGATTGCCATACAACTCTCCCACCACATTGCTATAAGAACTCAACACCCCTGAAACGATGTGCAACTGATCCCAAATTTTATTATCGGATTGAATTTCTTTTTGATATTGATATTCTCCAAAATACGTATCGGCGGTAGAGGATTGTTGTTTTTCAGGAATGTCATTTTTGCTTCTAAAAAAACGAGTTCTCAATACATGTTTAGCTCCTCCTTTTGAATACAGTTGAATATATGGATCGATGTTAATGCGTTGTCCTTGATTTTTATTGACGGTAGTGGTTGAGTCTGATAATCCTCCATAAGGTTGATAATATTTGGTGCCATTGACAGCATCGGGTTGCCAAAAAAAGAACGTTTGACTTTTATTTAATTGAAGATTAGAATTTATGCCAACTAACAATCTAGGATTGTTTTTAAATCGATACCGCAGGTTTAGGTTTGTTCTTCCTCTTCGTTGCAAATCCCCTTGATTATAGGAATCCTCACTGTACCATGCAGAGCCTAAAACAAAATCCAGTTGTCCGAATTTTTGAGCATGCATAAAATACCCACCTTGAAAACCGGGTTGTTGTTTGCCCCACCATTTCCAAGATTTATCTTTTGGATTGCCATACATCCCATTGTAAAGCATGGCTTTGGTTTTAGGTTTGTTTTTAGCAAAACCTGTTCTGAAATTTACAACCCCATTTAACGCAGAAGAACCATACAACGAAGATGAGGCCCCTTTAATCACTTCAATTTGTTCGCAATTTTCTAATGGCAAAAAATCCCATTTAGCATCACCAGCATCAGCCGTCATCATAGGCATATCATCCACTAAAACCAATACCCTGCTGCCGGCACCATAACTCCAGCCACTGCCTCCTCTAATATTTACTTGATTTTCTACAACTGAAACTCCAGGCACGCGTTGCAATGCATCGGTCATATTGTTATTGGCCATAGTTAAAATTTGTGCTGGTTTAATGATTTCAATAGACACAATTTCTTCGGCAGCTCGTTTTTCAAATTTACTTCCACTAATGGTTATTGTATTGAGTGCAGTTGATTTTGACTTCAATGAAATATCAATCGTTTTATTTTCATTTTTACGTAAAGTGATGGATTGTTTTACTTCTTCATAACCAGTAAAAGAAAATCGTATTTGATAAGTGCCTTCCGTTAATTTTAGCTCATAAGCACCATTTAAATCACTTTTTGTGCCTGTAAAATTATTTGAAGAGATAGAAACTCCGGTCAATAATTCTTTCGAATCTGCATCTGTTATTTTCCCTGTAAGGATTGCTTTTTGGGCATTTGATGGAAAATAAAATGTGGCCAATGCGAGAACCAATACTATATATTTCATGCTAATAATTGTTTAAAAACCAATAAATGTATATCTTTATCGAAACTTTTTATAATGAAAAAAATATTTTTACCAATTTTTTTATTGATTAGCTCAATTACTTTTGCGCAATCACCTTGTGTACCAGGCACTTTAACTACTACCGGAAACAGTTACATTTTACCAGATGCGATAACTAATTTCAAAGAAGCTTGTGTGAACGAATATTACGAACAATTAGTGTACATGAAAGTACCAAAAGATACCACTTTAGGTTTTGTTTCTGCTACCATTGACTCATTTGTAATCAGTAAAAACGTTACTGGCATGCCTGCTGGCTTAATGGTTGAAGGGGTTCCAGGAATTTTAGCGGCATCTCCATCTAATCCAAAAACAAATTTTGAACGCATGAAAATTAAAGGTGATTCTTTAGCGTGTTTAAAAATCAGTGGAATTATCGCTACCTCGAATACACCGGGTAACTACAATTTAATTATTCCAATTAGAGCGTATATGAAAATTGGTGGAGTCCTTCCTTTAGACAGTGCAATCAATTTATCTACATACAGCATCAATGTGAAGCCTACAGGAACTTGTTTCCCAGCATCTATCTCTAATTTAGAAAAATACAGTTTTGATTTAATTGGAAATTCTCCAAATCCATTCTCAGGAAATACTACTATTTCTTTTCAATCTGCTGTAAATAAAAATTATGATTTGAAAATTATGAGTGCAACAGGCGCTGTTGTGTATTCAGAAAAAGTTAAATCTCAAGTAGGCATGAATTACATCAACATCGATGGCTCTAAATTGTCATCAGGAATGTACATGATCCTATTGAATGATGATAAAAATCGTTTGACGCAAAAAATGCAAGTAAAATAATTTATATACCATTTAAATCTGCCCCAAATAGTTAATTTCTTTTTGGGGCATTTTTTTGGAATAAAACGAAATACATTTTCTCTATTCAATTTACATAATCAGTTTAAAATCGTCTTTATTCCTAAGAGGTTTTCAAAACGTATTAGCAACAATCTTTTATTTGACAAATATCCAATTATGAAATATACATTTCTACTTCTATTATTTTTTTATGGGAAACTCTCTTCAGGCCAAGACTCCTTAATACAATTTAAAGAGAACTATAAAGTTGGGTATAAAAACAGTCAGAATAAAATTGTTATAGCACCGCAATATGACGCTGGAA
>CANHJA010000193.1 GCA_947460795.1 Bacteroidota bacterium
TATTGCGATTGCTACCAGCCCACACATCGTCTATTGCATTTTTAGAGGGCATGTAAAGGTCTTCTTTTGCAATAGTTGTCCATTTGTGGTCAAGAGAGTATGCTGCATCTTTGCCTAATAAATCTAAAATTGCTTGATTGGCCATATTATTATATTATTTTTTATTATTTGTTATTATTTTTTATTATTTTTTTAAGTGTGTGCAAAAGTAAACAAAAGCAGTTGAAGTTTTAAGTTTTTTTGAACAAAAAATAACAAAATCAATCTAAATTGACAATATGAACGCCATTGTCATATTCTTCGTCTAATAGGTTTAAAATCTTTTGAAACTGATCTGGGTTATTTACGAAGTCAATTTGGGTAGTATCTAAAATTAGTGTTTTAAATTGCTCAGATTTTAATAGTTGTAAATAAGCATTCTGTAAATTGATTAAATATTCATCTTCGATATTTTGCTCATATTCTCTCCCACGTAGTTTAATATTTGATTTAAGCTTGGATAAAGGGGCATGTAAATAAATAATTAAGTCGGGTTTTGGTAAATTTAGGTAGATGATATCAAAAATTGTTTCATACAATTTGTATTCATCTTCTTGCAGATTGACTTTTGCAAATAACTTACTTTTTATAAATAAATAATCTGATACTGTAAACTGATTGAATAAGTCTCGGGTATTAAGCATTTCTTTCAATTGCTTAAATCGCTCTGCTAGAAAGGAAAGTTCTAATGGAAAAGAGTATTTGTCTTTGTCAGCATAAAATTTGGGCAAAAAAGGATTGTCTGCAAACTGTTCTAATATCAGGTTTGCGCCTAATTCTTTTTGAAGCATTTGGGCAAGGGTCGTTTTGCCAGCCCCAATATTTCCTTCTATTGTGATATATTTATACTTCATAAAAAGCACACGAAAATAAGACGATTTTAAATTGTCTCAAGATATATTTTACTCAGAAAATGTCAACATATAGATTGTATCAATTGAGTGAATTGGTAAAATAGAAAATATTTTTGAATGAATGTATTTGAAAAAATACATCTGGAAAAACAAAAAGCATCAAGATGAAAATGGATTTAGTTACGATCGTCACTGCTACGATTCATAAAAATAAGAATGTAATAGAGGAGAGTAGCGATTGAGCTGATAGCTGCAACTACATAAGTTCTTGCAGCCCATTTGAGAGCATCTTCAGCCATTTTGTGTTCATCAGCTTGTAAAATCTGACTGTCTTCTAACCAAGCCAATGCACGATTGCTTGCATCATATTCTACCGGTAAAGTCACAATTGAAAAAATAGTTGTAATGGAAAATAATAAAATTCCAATTAATAAAATAGTTTGATTTCCACCGCCAAAGCCCATCATGCCTATACCTGCTATAATAACCCATTGTGAAAGTGTGGAACCAATTTTTACCGCTGGAACCATTTTGCTTCTCATTTGTAACATACTATATTGAGTGGCATGTTGAACTGCATGTCCACATTCATGCGCAGCTACTGCGGATGCGGTAACGCTTTGTCCATCGTATACTTCTGGACTTAAATTAACGGTTTTATTTTCGGGATTGTAATGATCAGAAAGAAAGCCCGGTGTGCTAACTACTTGTACATCATAAATGCCATTATCTCTCAGCATTTTCTCTGCTATCTCTTTACCAGATAATCTATTTGATAAACCTACTTGACCATATTCAGTCATTTTTGATTTTAACCTGTTGCTTACCATCATGCCAACAAGAAACATAATACCAGCAATTATATAATAACCTATCATTTTCTTAAATTTTTAATATTCATTGCAAATATAAGCCCAAAGCTATTTTGATTAATCAATACGACATAATTGCAGATATTCTAAAAAAGTAAGCGACATTTTGACATCAACTTAAAACCCTTGGTAGGTAAGGGTTTGTAATTTTTTTACCTTTTTAACACAATAATTTTTTGTAGAAACGTTGAATAGACGTAATTTAGCAATGAATTTTATGGGTTAGTAAGCAAAGGGTTGTCGAGAAATTGATAACCCTTTCTTCTTTTTTTGATGAAATGTTAACCTCTGATTTTTATATTTCGAATTCAAAAATTTTCAAATTCAATTCATTAAAATGGCCAAAACAAAAACAACTTTTATTTGTCAATCGTGCGGAATAGAAAGTGCAAAGTGGCAAGGGAAATGTCCTTCCTGTAATTCATGGAATACATTTGTAGAAGAAATTATTCAGAAGGAAAGTAAGAAAGAAAATTGGAAAGAAGATGAAGTTGGTAGGAGTTCAACATCTAAAAAATTAAATGAAATTGAGGAAACAGAAAATCAACGAATCATTACAGAAGATGCAGAATTAAATCGTGTTTTAGGTGGTGGAATTGTTTTAGGATCTGTCATTTTAGTAGCAGGAGAACCGGGGATAGGAAAGAGTACATTGTTTCTTCAGGCATCATTGCAATTAAAAAATTGTACTACATTATACATCAGTGGAGAAGAAAGTTTGCAGCAAATAAAATTAAGGGCAGAGCGAATAAAAATTCCAAATGAACATTTTTATTTGTTGACAGCAACCGAAACCCAAGCTATTTTTAATGAGGTAAAAAAAATAAAACCACAACTCATTATTATTGATTCTATACAAACATTAGAAACACAATATATTGAAAGTGCACCTGGTAGTGTGAGTCAGGTACGAGAGTGTACTGCTGAAATTGTTCGCTTTGCAAAAGCTACGAATACACCCGTTTTTATTATTGGACATATTACAAAAGATGGTTCAATAGCTGGGCCCAAAGTGTTAGAACACATGGTGGATACCGTTTTACAATTTGAGGGAGACAGGCATTATTCATATCGAATTTTAAGAACGACTAAAAATCGGTTTGGTTCGGCACATGAACTAGGAATTTATGAAATGAATGAGGGAGGGTTGAGGCAAATTTCTAATCCAAGTGAAATATTAATTACTCAAAAAGAGGATTCATTAAGTGGCATTGCAATTGCAGCAACCTTAGAAGGTGCAAGGCCATTGTTAATAGAAACGCAAGCTTTGGTTACGCAATCAGTTTATGGAACACCACAACGGACTTCATCGGGTTTTGATTTGCGAAGAATGCAATTGCTACTAGCAGTGTTGGAAAAACGAGGAGGGTTTCATTTTGGTGCTAAAGATGTTTTTTTGAATATCGCTGGAGGAATTAAAGTAGAAGATCCAGCCATTGATTTAGCAGTTTTATGCGCGATTCTTTCTTCCTATGAAGATAAATGTTTGCCACATAAAATATGTTTTGTTGGAGAAGTTGGCTTGAGTGGAGAAGTAAGAGCGGTGAACAGAATTGAACAACGAATTGCAGAAGCTGAAAAATTAGGATTTGAAAAAATAGTTATTTCATCTTTTAATAAATTGAGTTTCACACACGAGTATAAAATTGATATAGTCAAAGTAAATAAAATTGAAACATTGTATAATATGCTATTTTAAATGATAATTAACAACCTACGAAAACTAAGTAACCAAATTTTCTCTTTATTTTATCCTAATTTATGTGCAGGTTGCCACGTTGATTTAGTGCACCAGGAAAAAATAATTTGCTTAAGTTGTTGGGAAACTTTGCCTAAAACAAACTTTCATTTAAGAGAAAAAAATCCTGTTGAACAAAAATTTTGGGGTAAAATAAAAATACAGCAAGCTACTTCATTTTATTATTTTAATAAAGAAGGTCGATTGCAGCAAATTTTACATGCATTAAAATATCGAAAGCAATTTGATGTGGGTATTTTATTGGGTCAAAAAATGGGGGTTGATATAATATATTCTCCTTGGATTAAAGATATTGATGTCATTGTTCCAATTCCTTTATCCAAAGAAAAAATGAGGATCAGGGGATATAATCAAAGTGAAAGTATTGCACAAGGGTTGAGCGCTGTGTTGCATATTCCGATTCAAGCGAATGCTGTGTTGAGGGTAAAAAATACAGCGTCACAAACCAATAAAAATATAGCTGAACGAATGGAAAATGTGAAAGATGCTTTTGCTATTCAGGACGTAGAAAAATTAAAAAACAAACATGTATTATTAATAGATGATGTTTTAACTACTGGGGCCACATTGGAGGCTTGTGCAAGAGAAATACTAAAAATTGAATACTGTAAAATTAGCATTGCAACAATTGCCTATGCAATGGATTAATCATTTTTACGTTATATTTGTTCTACGCAATATTTTATATGAATTATAGATTTGGGAAAGCAATTGTTGCTATTTTATTGTTGATTGTGATGGTTCAGTTTTTTTCATCTTGTAAAAAAGATACATTTTTGACTAATGGGGGTACGCTTTCATTTTCAACCGACACGTTAAAA
>CANHJA010000194.1 GCA_947460795.1 Bacteroidota bacterium
CAGACGTAAAGCTGGTAAATCTGCTGGTAAATAATAATTAATTAAAAAAGAAAATGGTTACAGTCATTTTCATTAAAAATAAACAATATGAACGTAAACGTAGTAAGAAAGCAAAAATTAAAGTGGAGAATTCGTAAGAAAATTTCTGGAACATCTAGTTCTCCTCGTTTGTCAGTTTTTCGTAGCAATAAAGATATCTATGCTCAATTAATTGATGATGTAACTGGAAAAACAATTGCTTCAGCAAACAGTAGAAACAAAACTACTGCTACAACAGGTAACAAAACCGAAAAAGCAAATGCAGTTGGTAAAGCAATCGCTCAAGCTGCAGTAGCAAAAGGTATCGAAAAATGTGTATTTGATAGAGGTGGTAATTTATATCATGGTCGTGTAAAAGCGTTAGCTGAAGGTGCACGTGAAGGTGGTCTTAAATTCTAATTCCTCAAAATAGTTTAAATTAAGTATTCTTAAATAAAGAAAATGTCTAAAACAGAAACAAACAAAGTAAAAACAGGCGAAATAGAATTACAAGAAAAAGTAGTATCTATCAATCGTGTTGTAAAAACAACTAAAGGTGGTCGTACATTCAGTTTTTCGGCTTTAGTAGTAGTAGGAAATGGCAATGGCATCATAGGACATGGTTTAGGTAAAGCTAAAGAAGTTCAAATGGCTATTCAAAAAGGAATCGATGATGCAAAAAAGAATTTGGTAAAAGTTCCTATATTGCACGGTACTGTTCCTCATGAAATTCTTGCAAAACAAGGTGCTGCGAAAGTAATGATCAAACCTGCTTCTCATGGTACGGGTGTAATCGCTGGTGGTAGCATGCGTGCTGTATTGGAGAGTGTTGGTGTAACCGACGTTTTAGCAAAATCATTAGGTTCAGCTAATCCTCACAATGTGGTAAAAGCAACCGTTCTTGCTTTATCTCAAATGAGAGAACCAGTTCAAGTTGCAAAAGATAGAAATATCAATTTGAAAAAAGTATTCAACGGATAATAACGTTTACATAATTAACGAACATCGAATATCATTTATCGAACATCGAAATTGAAATTAAAATGAGCAAAATAAAAATAACACAAGTAAAAAGCGCAATTGATCGTCATCACCGTCAAAAAAATACGTTGTTGGCTTTAGGCTTAAAAAAAATGCACCAAACAGTTGAGCATGAGGAAACTCCTCAAATTGCTGGAATGATAAAAAAGGTGGCACATTTAGTAACAACTGTAAAATAATTTAGAAAATGAATTTACATACTTTAAAGCCTGCAGAAGGGGCTACACATAGACAAGGAAAAAGATTAGGACGTGGTAATTCTTCTGGTAAAGGAGGTACTTCTACAAAAGGTAATAAAGGAGCTCAATCAAGAGCTGGATACAATCAACGTAGAGGTAGTGAAGGAGGGCAAATGCCAATTCACCGTCGTTTACCAAAACGTGGTTTCAAAAACATCAACAGAATTTCTTATAAAGTATTAAACTTAGAACAAGTTGATGCAATCGTTGATCGCTACCAAATGGATGAAATTTCTTTTGAAACACTTTACACGGTTAAATTATTAAACAGAAACGATTTAATCAAAATATTAGGAAAAGGTGAATTAAAATCAAAAGTTAGTTTCAAAGTAAATGCAGTTAGTGAAACCGCTAAAAGTGCAATTGAAGCAGCAGGAGGTACACTTGAAATAATTTAATTTTTAGAAAGAGCTAAAAAGCTCTTTTTTTCTGTTTAAAATATTTTATTTTCATAAAAATAAGTTTGAAAAAGCAAAAAATAACTATAAATTGCGATTCAAATAAATTACTTAGATTATAAAGAATGAAAAAAATAATAGATACATTAAAGAATATTTGGAGTATAGATGAATTACGCAATCGAATCATTTTTACGCTAACTCTTTTATTAGTTTACCGAGTTGGATGCCACGTTGTATTACCTGGTATCAACCCAAATGAATTAAAAAGTGGCGATGCACAAAATGGATTATTAGGTTTATTCAATATGTTTGCAGGTGGAGCATTTAACAATGCTTCTATTTTTGCGTTGGGTATCATGCCATACATTTCTGCTAGTATTGCCATGCAATTAGCTCAAATAGCAATCCCTCAATTGCAAAAAATGTCTAAGGAAGAAAGTGGTCGTAAAAAAATTAATTTAATTACTCGTTATGTAACCGTTGCAGTTACGTTGTTCCAAGCTATTGGTTACATCGCTTATTTAAGAACTCAAAACGGTAACGCAATCATTGCTGACAATCTTTTATGGATGATTACAACAGTTGTTGTTTTATCTGCAGGAACGTTGTTTGTAATGTGGTTAGGTGAAAAAATTACAGATAAAGGGATTGGTAATGGAACTTCATTAATCATCACTGCAGGTATCATAGCTCGTTTGCCTCATTCTCTTATCCAAGAGTTTCAAGCGAAAACAACTGGTGCTGGTGGAGGTTTATTGATCTTCTTAATCGAAATCGCAATCATGGTAGTTATTATCATGGCGATCATTCTTTTAGTACAAGGGACTCGTCGCATTCCTTTAAATTATGCTCGTAGAATAGTAGGTGCTACTACTGCAAGTGATTTATCTGGTAACAGAGATTTCATTCCTATCAAAGTAAACGGAGCAGGAGTTATGCCTATCATTTTTGCACAAGCAATGTTGTTCATTCCTTCTACATTAATCGGTTTCTCTCAAAGTGATACTGCACAAGGAATCGTTAAAAACTTAACAAATCCGGGTTCTTTATGGTATAATGTTATTTATGCTGTATTGGTTATCGCATTCACTTATTTGTATACTGCCTTAATTTTCAATCCAACACAAATGTCGGATGATTTAAAACGCAACAATGGATTCATTCCAGGTATTAAACCAGGCGATGATACTGCCAATTACATTGGTGCTATCATGGATAGAATTACTTTACCAGGAGCTGTTTTCTTAGCTTTATTAGGGATCCTTCCAGGTATTGCGGGTCAATTAAACATCACAAGTGGTTTTGCTAGTTTCTTTGGAGGTACTTCTATGTTGATTATGGTTGGGGTTGTTTTAGATACCTTGCAACAAATCGAATCTCAATTATTAATGCGTCATTATGATGGATTAATGGAAACAGGGAGAATTACTGGTAGACAAGCTACCTCTTCAATATAATATTCATACTAAACAATAGTAAAAGCCATCATTTTGATGGCTTTTTTCTTGATAGAATTAAATTACATTTACAATAAATAAATTATAAATTTTGATTTACTATAAAACCAACGAAGAAATTGAATTATTACGCATAAGCAATTTGTTAGTTTCTGCAACATTAGCAGAAGTGGCTTCACACATTAAACCTGGCGCAACCACCAATCAATTAGATAAAATTGCCGAAGCATTTATTAGAGACAATGGTGGTGTTCCTGCTTTCAAAGGTTACAAAGGATTTCCATTTACCTGCTGCATGAGTATCAATGAAGCGGTGGTGCATGGCTTTGCAAACGATGTTCCACTAAAGGATGGCGACATCGTAAGCATCGATACTGGGGTTGTGAAAAATGGATATGTGGGCGACAGCGCCTATACATTTGCTATTGGTGAAATTGCAGAGGAAATCAAAAATTTATTAAAAGTAACCAAAGAATCGCTTTATAAAGGCATCGAAAAAGCAACTGTAGGCAATCGCATTGGAGACATCAGCTGGGCCATTCAAGAACATACAGAAAAAAAACACGGTTATGGGGTCGTAAGAGAATTGACTGGACATGGCGTAGGAAAAAGTTTACATGAAGATCCTGAAGTACCCAACTATGGCAGAAGAGGCAATGGATTGAAACTCCAAGATGGTTTAGTAATCGCTATTGAGCCCATGATTAACCTAGGGAATAAAGAAATTTTTGTTGCCGATGACGATTGGACGATTGTCACTCAAGATGGTAAAGTATCCGCTCATTTTGAACATTCAATTGTCGTAAGAAAAAATAAAGCCGATATTTTATCGAGCTTCGTAGATATTGAAAAAGCAGAAAAAGACAATGTCCATTTGTTTAGTAATTAATAAATAAGAAAGCTAATTTCAGTAGTGGTTACCGATGCCAATAATTGCATTGCCGCTTCTCAAATTCAGCTCGAACAAGAACTGTGTTGTCCATTATTTATATCCGATGCGAGTCGAAAATTGAAATAAAAAAAGGTTGACTTTGTAAAGAAGTCAACCTTTTTTTTATAGCATTTATGTTAGAGTGGTTGGTCAAATTGAATCAACTTCTGCACCTTTTTTCCATCCTTCATGCCAAATATTCTCCATTGCAC
>CANHJA010000195.1 GCA_947460795.1 Bacteroidota bacterium
ACGCAATATTTTATATGAATTATAGATTTGGGAAAGCAATTGTTGCTATTTTATTGTTGATTGTGATGGTTCAGTTTTTTTCATCTTGTAAAAAAGATACATTTTTGACTAATGGGGGTACGCTTTCATTTTCAACCGACACGTTAAAATTTGATACAGTTTTTACTACATTAGGCAGTGTTACTCGTTCATTCAAAATATACAACACTAATAATAAACGAGTTAAAATCAATCAAATTAAATTAGAAAAAGGTACTCAATCTTATTTTAGAATGAACATTGATGGGGTGCCTACGAAAGATATTTCTGATATTGAAATTGCTGCAAATGATAGTATTTATGTTTTTGTGGCATTGACCATCAATCCTACAAATGGAAACAATCCTTTCATTATTGAAGATAAAGTGGTTGTCAATTTAAATAATACGATCAGTGCTATTCCATTGGAGGCATACGGACAAGACGCACATTTTATTAGTGACAGTGTTCTAAAATCACAAACTTGGATGAATGACAAACCCTATGTAATTATTCATTCTTGTTTAGTTGATTCTGCACAAGTATTGACCATTCAAAAAGGCTGTAGAATTTATATGCATGCCGATTCTAAAATGTATGTAGCAGGAACATTGAAAGTGTTTGGTACGAAAACAGATTCAGTTGTTTTTCAAGGGGATCGTTTAGACAGAGATTATTTTGGGTATAAAGATACTCCATCTGAGTGGGGTGGTTTTTATTTTACTCAAAGTAGCAATCAATGCAATTTAAATTATTGTGTAATTAAAAATGCTGGTAATTCTACTGGTGATGGTGCTTTTCCTGCAGCTGTCTTGGTAGCTCCAACGCCTAATTTAGGTGGGCCAATTGTAGAATTTAATTCTTGCACCATTGCTAATTCTGGAGGATATGGTGTATTGGCTTTTAATACGAATTTGCATTTTAATAATTGTTTAATACACTCTTGTGGTTTGCAAAATGTATTGATTACGGAAGGTGGAGATTATGAATTTAATTATTGTACGATTGCGAACTATGGCGGTTATGGCTTAAATCATGCTCAGGAACCAACAGCTGTTTTTATCAATTACAGAGAGTTGAGTGATGGAAATTTTGTAGGAAATAATTTAAAATTAAAATGCGTAAATACGATAATTTACGGTTCATTAGAAGATGAAGTTTTATTTGATAAAAAAAGTACTTGGGCTTATGATGTGAAAATGGAAAACTCTTTGTTAAAAAGAAAAACGCCTATCACGGCAGGTTTGATTAATGAGGTGAATGCACTTGCCTATAATTCTGATCCACAATTTATCAATTATGGTAAATGGAATTTTCATCCTAAAACTACTTCTCCAGTAAAAGGTGCAGGTGTTTATTTGCCATTGTATCCGTTTGATTTAGATGGAAATAACAGGAGCACAACAGCGCCAAGTGTAGGTTGCTATGAGGTGCAATAGTTTCTTAATTTAATTTAAAATCGAGCAATCAATTTATTTTACTCAGGAATTATTTATCAAAAGTAAATATTGCTATGCAATAGGGAATCAATTGTACTACATATTCCTAAAAATCTTCCAAGCTTCTTCAGCTTGTATATGCAACATGTCTAACCCATTTTTAATTTGTGCGCCTTGGTTTTCTGCAATCGAAAGTAGTTTTGACTTTTCAGGGTTGTATACTAAATCAAAAACAAAATGTTTATCTGTAATTAAATGGTAGGGTATTGGCAATACTTCCTCAATTTTAGGATACATGCCCACAGGGGTTGTGTTGATTAATATTGAATATTCTTGCATTGTTTTTTCATCTATATCTGCGTAGGTAATTCCATTTAAAATTTCATTTCTACTGACTTGTAAAAACGGGATTTGATGTTTTTTAAGAATATGCACTACTGCTTTATTGGCACCACCTGTTCCAAAAACCAAGGCTTTTTTAGGTGTTTGAATTGCTGAAATAAATGACAAAAATGATTTTTCAAAACCAATAATATCTGTGTTATACCCAATAAGTTGGTTGTTTGAAATTTTCACACAATTTACAGCACCTACTATTTTTGCTTCGCTGTCGATGTCATCTAATAAATGAATAATTGATTCTTTATAAGGAATTGTAACATTGAATCCATCTACCTTGTTTTGGGATAAGATCGTTTTTAAATTATCTATATTCGTCAACGAAAAATTCTCGTAGGTTGCTTGAATACCTTCTTTCTTAAATTTTTCAGTAAAGTAAAATTTAGAAAAAGAATGTTCTAATGGGTAGCCAATAAGTCCGAATTTCTTCATAAAAAAGGTAAAAAAAATCCTCCATAGACGGAGGATTAGAATTTATTATTTATCTAAATAAAACATAAATGTATCGCCACGAAGTCCTACACGGGTAGCTTCTAAAGGAATTACTTCATTGGGTGCAATATTGCCTAAGTTTACATTGCAACCACACAGTTCCATAAAATATACTTGTTGTGCTTTTTGTGGGGCTTCCCAGATAATTTTTTCACCCGGAATTTGTGTTAATATTTCTTGTACCAAACCTTCTCTTACCTCGCCCGAACTTCTATAAATACCTACATTGCCTGCTTCGCGTGCTTCTGCAATCACATATTCACTTCCAGCTTCAAGTTCTGCTCTCATTAATTCTATCCACTTATAAGGAGGAATAATGTGCGCAGCATCTTTGCTACCAACCTCACTTAATACGGTTACTTCTTTTGCTAATTTTTCAATGTAACCACATTTCTCTGAATGCGGAATACTGATAGAGCCATCTGAAACTTCCACATGATTTAATCCAAAGTCTTTAATCATGCTTAAATATTCATCAAATTTATTTCTGATTAAAAAGGCTTCGAATAAAGTACCCCCTAAATAAACTGGGATATTTGCATCCGCATAAATCTTTAATTTTTCTTTTAAATTAGGGGTTACCATAGAGGTTCCAAAACCTAATTTAACAATATCAACATAAGGACCAGATATAGATAAAAAATTGATAACTTCTTGGTTGCTTAATCCTTTATCCATAACCATCGTCAAACCATCTTTACGAGGTTTTGAGGTTCTTACAGGCATTTGTGGTAAATCGTAATTCATGTTGCGAAAATAAGTATAACTTTTTGTAATTTTTAGGTTTGAGTGAGTTGTTTTTAAATATGTTATATTTTATTAAATATATCAATCGAAAAAAGGGTGCATAGAATCAAAGCAAATACATACATTAAAAATAAATTGTCGTATTGTTTTCTAATCTTATTTTTGAAATCATTTTAAATCCATTAGAAAGTAATCAGATGAATATTCACCATCCAAAAGTAGATGAATTATTAAATAGCACAACAAAATGGCAAGCCGAGTTAAAACAACTGCGTAGCATTGCATTGGATTGTTTATTGGTTGAAGATTTTAAATGGAAGCAACCTTGTTATACCCATCAAAATAAAAACATTGTTTTAATTCATGGGTTTAAAGAGTATTGTGCTTTGTTATTTATGAAAGGATCATTGCTTCAAGATACTGCAGGAATATTATTTCAGCAGACTGAAAATGTGCAATCTGGTCGCCAAATTCGATTCAACAATCTCGCAGAAATTATCAAACTGGAACCCATTTTGAAAGCCTATATTTTTGAAGCCATTGAAGTGGAAAAAGCTGGCTTAAAAGTAGAAAGCAAACCCAGTACCGCTCTTGTTTATCCAATGGAGTTTGAAGAAATCATCTCAAAAGACATTCAATTTAAAAAAGCATTTTTTGCGCTGACCCCTGGCAGGCAACGTGGCTATCATTTGTTTTTTACTGGAGCCAAACAATCCAAAACCATAATTTCTCGAATTGAAAATAGTAAAAAGCGCATACTAGATGGATTTGGTTTGAATGATTGCACTTGTGGTTTGTCTAAGCGAATGCCTGCTTGTGATGGTTCGCATAAATACATTTAAAAAAGAATTTTTAACTCATGTTGGTGTATTAAATGCTTTGCTAAATAAATAGATAGAAGGAATATTTTGAGGGACGTCGCTGTGACTGTTCCACTATCCGGAAAAGGAACTAGACGGAGGCAATGTTGTGTATGACGGAGGCAATGTTGCGTATTACGGAGCCAATGTTGTGTGTAACAATGGCAATGTTTCGTGTAACAATGGAAATGTTGCGTATTACGGAGGCTCTGATGCGTATTAATTAAACA
>CANHJA010000196.1 GCA_947460795.1 Bacteroidota bacterium
AATTATTAGGAGCTAGGCTGTTATTTAGCGTAGCTTCTAATTGCATAACAGATGCATTCGCTCCATTTGTGGTAATATTTGTAATAGATCCACTTCTACCTGCGCCACTAACACCAAGGTTCCCATTAAATATAAAACGCCAACCATTCGATTGAGCATTGAGTGTAATTTGCTTTTTAAAAATAAATTGTGCCACTCCTGGTTGGCTACCGCCCTGACAAGAAGTATTGTTAGCTTGTGCTGGACAAACAGGTGTTACCTCCAATCCTGGATTGCCTGAAATTGTCAATGAAATGTTTTGAAAAAAACTTCCATTATTATAAATTTCTATGACCGGACTTGAGGTAAATAAATTTGGGTAAGAACCTCCACTGCAATCACCATACAATATCAAAGATATTTCATAGGTATTTCCTACAATATTTCTATAATTGATATCACCGCCATAAATATGAGAAGCTTGCGTAAATTTTGCAAGGCACAATAATAACAGAATGACAATGATACGTTTCATATGTATATAAATATCTACAAATTTAAGGATTAAACAAAGCTTTTTTCGTTAATAAATATCTATAAAATCGAAAACCCATAAACATCCACTATTGTGAGATGAATATGGGTTTTAAAAATATAATCTTATTTTAATATTAGCACTTTTCGATCACAACAGAAGATGCACCGCCGCCGCCATTGCAAATGCCTACAGCACCATAAGTGGCACTATTTTGATTTAATACATTAATCAATGTAACAAGAATGCGAGATCCGCTGTTTCCTAAAGGATGACCTAATGAAACTGCACCGCCGTTTACGTTCACCTTGCTAGCATCCAAATTCATAATTTGCATATTCGCTAAACCTACTACTGAAAACGCTTCGTTTAATTCAAAGAAATCTATTTTATCCATTGTTAAACCAGCTTTTTCCACTGCTTTAGGAACTGCTAAGCTTGGTGTGGTGGTAAACCATTCTGGTGCTTGTTCTGCATCGGCATATCCTATAATTTTAGCCAACGGTTTTAAACCTAAACTTTCCATTTTTTCTTTACTCATTAAAACCAATGCAGATGCTCCATCATTCATTGTGCTCGCATTGGCAGCAGTAACAGTTCCGTCTTTTACAAACACCGGTTTCAATGCAGGTATTTTTTCAAATTTTACATTGAAAGGTTCTTCATCTTTGTTCATGATTTTTGGTTCACCTCCTCTTTGCGGAATTTCAACTGCACAAATTTCAGCATCAAATCGTCCGGCTTCAATTGCAGCTTGACTGCGTTTGTAGCTTTCAATAGCAAATGCATCTTGCGCTTCACGAGTAATATTATGTTCAGAAGCACACAATTCTGCTGCATTTCCCATTGGATAATTATTGTAAACATCCAATAAGCCATCTTTGGCAATGCCATCTTCAAGGGTAATATTTCCAAACTTAGTACCCCATCTTACATTTTTATTGTAAAAAGGTACATTGCTCATACTTTCCATACCACCAGCAACCACTACATCGGCATCTCCTAACATAATTGCTTGTGCACCTAACATAACTGCTTTCATTCCACTGGCACATACTTTATTGATAGTAGTACAATTTACATGATTTGGTAAACCAGCAAATTTAGCTGCTTGACGAGCAGGAGCTTGACCTAAACCTGCTTGCATTACACAACCCATTAATACATCTTGCACATCTTCATTTTTGATTCCAGCACGTTTCACAGCTTCTTTAATCGCAATGGCACCTAATTGAGTAGCCGAAAAATCTTTCAATGCACCCCCAAAACATCCCATCGGAGTTCTTGTAGCCGAAACTATATATACTTCTTTCATTTTTTTGTTTTTAAAATTTGTGCAAATGTAGCGAATTTATTTTCAAGGCAAAAAAACCAAGTAGTTTGTACATCATTTAAAATTCTGATCAGAATTACTAGAATAAATCAAGGAAACCATATACATGATTATACATTAATTAAATTTCAACCATTGGGTTTTCAAAATCTAAGTAAATTAATGTGTACTTTTAATTTAAATTTCAAAAAAATGAAAAACATCCTTGTTTTTGTTTTCAGTTTTTGTTTCGTAATTTCTAAAGCTCAAAATGTGGGTTTAGATTGGGTTAAAACTTATGGAAGCACACTAAACGACAATGCCAATATAATTAGAACGGATTCTAAGGGAAACCTATATGTAGCAGGCACCTTCACGGGAACAGTAGATTTTGATCCAGGACCAGGTATTGTGAACAAAGTGTCAAATGGCGGACTTGATTTTTATTTACTAAAATTAGACAGTGCAGGAAATATGTTATGGGTTCGAACTTTTGGAAATACTTCGAACGACAATGTTGAAAAAGCACAGATTGATAAAGCAGGCAATATTTTGTTGACCGGACGCTTTATGAACACCATTGACTTTGATCCTGGAGTGAATGTTGATTGGAAAACGTCTAACGGATTCTCGGATATTTATATTTTAAAGCTTGATGATTTGGGCAATTACCTTTGGGCAAAAACAATTGGAGGGCCAGGGAGTGATGTTGCAAGAGGACTTTCAATAAACACATCAAATGATGTAACCATTGCCGGAAATTTTTTGAATACAGTAGATTTTGATCCTGGACCAGGGGTTACCACCAAAAGTGCGCTGATGGTAGATATTTATATTTTACAACTAGATGCTGCAGGAAATTTCAAATGGGTAAAAACATTAGAAGGGCCTCAAAATAATTCTGTGCAAGTAAATGATTTGATGTTTGACAAAAACAATAATATTTTAATAAATGCATCATACAGAGATTCGATAGACGTTGACCCAGGTCCGAATATTCAATATTTGAAAGACACAGTAGATCCACTTCAGTACAATTTATTTTTACTCAAGCTTGATCCTACAGGCAATTACATCTGGGCCAAACAGTTTCAAAATAAAAATGGTAACACTGTGGGCATTTCTGTTCTTTCTTTTGATTCAGTAGGCAATTATTATTTAGGTGGGCTTTTTATAGGGGATGTCGATTTTGATTTTGGAAATACAAATTATACTATTTCAACCATCAAAAACGCTTCTTATATTTTAAAAATTGATTCAAATGCTAATTTTATTTGGGCAAAACACATGGGTGGTTTTTCTGGAATGTGGCCAGAAATTGAAGCGGTTCTTGGCATTGCTATTGACGTTCAAAACAATGTAATACTTTGTGGATCGTTTAAAGGTTACGAAGATTTTGACCCTGGCAATGGCGTATTTTATTTAGGCGACCCAACCCAAATTTCCAACTCCCGAGGATATATAATGCAATTGGATAGTACGGGAAACTTTAACTGGGCAAAAAACATCAGTGACGAACCTGCTTCTGCATCTGTTAATGGCATAGCACTTAGTAATCTCGGCAAATTATATGTATCTGGTTCTTTTAGCAACAATACTGATTTTAATTTTAATGCAGGCATAAACAATGTAATGGCTGCAGGTGATTTGGATGCATTTGTTTTAAAAATAGAACCTTGTCAAAATTATTCATCAACAGACACTGTCAATTCATGCGGTTCTTATACTTGGATTAACGGCAATACGTACACAGGAAGCAACTATACAGCCACACATATGCTGAGCGGCATAGGAGGTTGTGATACAATAAAAACCTTGCATCTTAGCATTTCTCCTATTAACACAAATGTTACTTTAACAGGAAATGTATTAAGTGCCAACGCAACAAATGCAACATATCAATGGGTAGATTGCCAGAATAATTTTGCTCCAATAATTGGAGAAACAAATCAAACTTTCATCCCAAGTTCGAATGGATCTTATGCTGTTGTGATCAGTAATGGCATTTGTACAGATACCTCCACTTGCTATACCCTGAATACATTAAGCATTGATAACAATTATAAAAACAGCATAACCGTTTTCCCAAACCCTTGCTCTGGAAATTTATTTATTCAAACAAACAAGCCACTTACATTACGACTTTACAATATGGTGGGCCAGCTTATTCTTACTGAAAAGATTAAAGAACTAGAGGCTGTAGATTTAAATAAAATTTCTAAAGGGATTTATTTGTTTGAACTAAGTGACAATTTTAACGTTGAAACAAGAGGCAAATTATTATTAAAATAATTATAACCATTCGCTCCTATTCATTTGATGGGATAGGATAAAACAATTAG
>CANHJA010000197.1 GCA_947460795.1 Bacteroidota bacterium
AAAAATGGAAGATAAAATAAAAGCCATTCGAGCACAAAATTTCAATCAACCCTTACAAAAAACAACCGCTAATAATCCTACCATTGGGACTAATTTTAAAGGCAATGAATTAAAAACATGGACACCAACCGATAATTCAATAGCCGTTTCAAACAGTGGTTATATCGTGAGTTGCGTAAATTATGGCATCGAATTTTACGATACAGCTGGCACGTCTTTGCTGCAAAATCAAACATGGTCATCCTTCATTCCGGATACCACTTTAAATTCTGCAAAGTATGATCCTCGGGTGTTGTACGATAATATCCATCAACGATTTATAGTCGTATTGTTGCATGGGTTTAGTTCCGTATCAAGTAAAATATTAATCTGTTTTTCAAAAACGGATAACCCAATGGATGGTTGGAATTTTTATGCTTTGTCTGGAAATCCATATCTAGAAAATGCTTGGACTGACTTTCCAACAATTGGAGTTTCCAATGATGATTTGTTTATCAATGGAAATCGTTTTGGTGATGCACCCAATTATGATTGGAAGGGTACCTATATTTATCAAATAGGACTGAGTGAAGGATATGCAGGCTCTCCAATTCAATTTGGATTGTGGAATCAAATAGTTGCTCCAAATGGCGAAGAAGGAATCACCCTTTATCCTGCAATGAACGGACAAGGAAATAGCATGTCAGAAAAAATGTATTTTGTACATCTTCGTCCAGATTCGGGTTCGAATGTGTATTTGTATGAAATAAATGGGAAGTTACAATCATCATCAAAAACTTTAACAGCCACTTCATTTTCTATACCTCATTATGAAGTATGTGCCAATGCATTGCAAAAAGACCAAACTACCGGTTTTTTAGATTCATTGAGCACCGGCAGCGCGTGGACTCAAAATGCTTTTTCGTTGAATAGAAATATTCATTTTACCTATACAGCCGAAACTCAAAATGGTTTTTGTGGTATTCATTATGGTCGAATACTATTGGATTCTAATAAGGTTTTAACGTCCAGCTATGGCGTTGCGGGAAGTGATTTGGCCTATCCTGCCATTGCTTCTTTAGGATACGATTCATTGGATCAAAATGTGGGAATCGCTTTTTTACGAAGTGATTCAACCATAACACCTGAAACTGGAATTGTGACTATTGACAATGATATGGTTTGGAGTACAATGCAAACCGTTAAAGCGGGCGACACGATGGTTAATATTTTGTATCCACCTGCATATGCCATTCAACCAGAAAGATGGGGTGATTATACAGGGATTAATCGAAAATACAACAGTGCCATTCCTCAAGTATGGATGGCTGGTGCATATGGTGCGAATACCTTGCCAAGACGGGCTTCTTATGGAACTTGGATTGCTCAAATAAAAACCAATGATGCCCCATTTACTCCAGTTGCGATTGAACCTATTGTAGCAAAAAATGAAACTGTAAATATTTTTCCAAATCCAGCAAAAGATATTTTTTCTGTTGAATTTGATAATCAAAAAGCAGGGAATGTTCGTATAGAATTATTTTCTATGAATGGACAATTAATAAAAGTATTGTTTGATGATTATTTAAACCCAAGTTTGTGTCGTATTTCTTTTAATAAATTCATGCTGACTCCAGGAAATTATCTAGTAAGCATTACTCGAAACAATCAATTTTTATCATCCCTTAAAGTAGCCATCCAATAAAATTAGAAAAGAATTTATTGATAAAAAAGGATTGGATTTTGAGTTTGCTGTTGAAAAAGAAAGATCAATTTTGATTAAATATAATAATTGATGTTTAATCTAATCTAGCATTTCACATTTATTTTTACAAACCCAATTCCTTTCTTTGTTTTTCATCAATTGGTCCAGGCGCATCTAACATTACATCTCGGCCAGCATTATTTTTAGGGAAAGCGATAAAATCTCTAATTGATTCTTGTCCGCCTAATAATGAACACAGTCTATCGAAACCCAATGCAATTCCACCATGTGGCGGTGTGCCATATTCAAAAGCGCTCAATAAAAATCCAAATTTTTCTATCGCTTCTTCTTTTGTAAAGCCTAAGGCGTCGAACATTCTTTCTTGAATATTTTTGTTGAAAATACGAATCGATCCACCGCCAATTTCTGTACCATTTAAAACTAAATCATAGGCATTGGCTTTTATGTCACCGTATTTAGATTTATCGTTCATCCATTCAATTTGTTCAGGTTTTGGTGAGGTAAATGGATGGTGCATAGCGATATATCTATCTTCTTCTGCATCATAATCAAACAAAGGAAAATCAATAACCCATAATGGTTTAAAGACTTCATTGTTTCTCAATCCCAATCTTCCTCCCATTTCTAAACGCAATTCACTAATAGCTTTTGTTGTAAGATTTTTTTCCCCAGCAACTATTAAAATTAAATCACCTGCTTGGGCATCGCAAACGGATGCTATTTGTTTCAATTGTTCTTCATTGTAAAATTTGTCAACGGAGCTTTTGAAGGTTCCATCCGCATTGCATTTAATAAACACCAAGCCTTTCATGCCAATTTGAGGACGTTTTACCCATTCTGTCAATTCATCGGTTTGCTTACGAGTATATTCGCTACAACCAGTGGCAGCAATGCCAATCACTAATTCTGCCTCATCAAAAACGGGGAATCCATTGCCTTTTACAACCTCATTGAGTTTTTTTAATTTCATGTCAAAACGAATGTCAGGCTTGTCATTTCCGTAATCTTTCATGGCATCATCAAACGTCATTCGAGGGAAATTATAATCAAATTCAATCCCTTTTACATCTTTGAAAATATGTTTAGTCATCGCTTCAAACGTATTCAAAATATCTTCTTGATTGATGAAACTCATTTCACAATCTATTTGTGTAAACTCGGGTTGGCGATCGGCTCTCAAATCCTCGTCTCTAAAGCATTTTACTATTTGATAATAACGGTCATAACCAGCCACCATGAGTAATTGCTTAAATAATTGTGGACTTTGAGGAAGGGCATAAAATTGATTTTCATGCATTCTACTTGGCACCACAAAGTCTCGTGCACCTTCAGGTGTAGATTTTATTAGCATGGGCGTTTCTACCTCCATAAATAATTGGGAGTCCAAAAAATTTCTGGCTGCTCTGCCGACTTTGTATCGTAATTCTAAATTCTTTTTTACAGCATCTCTACGTAAGTCTAAAAAACGATATTTCATTCTCAATTCATCTCCACCATCTGTATCATCTTCAATAGTGAATGGAGGGGTTAATGAGGCATTGAGTATGGTGTATTTTTCTATTTCTATTTCGATTTCGCCAGTAGGAATATTGGCGTTTTTATTGCTTCGTTCAATTACGGTTCCTTCTACTTGAATCACAAATTCACGACCAATAGAGCTAGCTTCTAATAAAGTTGTTTGAGCCTCATTAAAAAACAATTGTGTAATGCCATAACGATCTCGTAGATCGACAAACGTAATACTTCCAAATTTACGGATGGTTTTTACCCAACCTGCTAAAGTTACTTTTTGCCCAATATGGGTTGCTCTCAATTCGCCACAAGTTTGTGTTCTAAACATAATTTATATAAAAATAAGGTCGCAAAGATAGTGAAAGATGTCAGATGTCAGAAATTGGATGTAAGCAATCTATAATATGATGATAAATTGCAATTTAAATCCAATATTGATAGTTATTGATCATGTAGTTGGTACGAAAAAAAATCCGTATTGAAAATCAATACGGATTGGAAAAGGTTTTTTATTCAATCATACATCGCTTAAAAAAAATGCTTTTAAAGCTCTTTTTTCTTTAATGCTTTTGGAATTTCAATCTCTATTTTTTTTGTAGTTCCATTTCTCTTAATTTCTATTGGGACTTTAGATTTGTTCTGATTGCTTGAAATGGCATCCAATAGTTCATCTACATTTGTAATTTGCATGGTGCCAAACAACGTAATGACATCATTTTTTTTGATTCCTGCTTTTGAAGCTGCCGAATTATCAGTCACATCGTTTACGAAAACACCTTCTCCATCGGCTCTGTCCTCTACACTTACACCAATTTTTGGAGCGGGAGCTTTACTAGGTAATGGACTACTAAAACCATTGTTGTTGAAATTAAATTGTTTGAATAAATCTTCAAAACCACCCATCAAATTTTCATCACCAAAAGGCATCAT
>CANHJA010000198.1 GCA_947460795.1 Bacteroidota bacterium
GGTGCTGCTATTGAAGGCAAAACAATCAATATTCATTTTATTGAAAACAATGCCCGAAACGCAGTGCCAACGTTGAGCCCTACATTTACCCAAAAATTACGTCAACGCATTATTTCACAAACCTCACTTTCTCAACTTAATAACGACTTGACGGATTATGATATTACAGGCACCATCACAAATTATGATATTTCGATTGCCGCGGTGGTTGGTACCGAAACGAGCTCTAAAAATAGATTAACGATTACAGCCAATATTGTTTTTGTCAATCGAAAAAATGAAAAATTAAATTTTACGCAAAATTTTTCTCGATTTGCAGATTTTAATGCTTCTCAAAATATTCAATCTGTAGAAAGTCAATTAATTGGCGATATTTCAGATCAATTGGTAGATGATATTTTTAATAAATGCTTCGTCAATTGGTAGACTTGCTTAAAGCTACAAGAAATTTTTAATAACTGTACAATTATTAAAACAACCTCAATTGACCTGGCTTCAACCGAACAAAATCATTGCAATTCAGTTCAAATTTTTCTTCATTCAAATGAAATTGAGTACAATATAAGTTGAATTGTTGATGAATGATTTCAGCGATGTTCCCTTCGCCTTTCATTCGAGTTCCAAAACGCTTATCTTCTACATTTCCACCATGGCAATCGGCAATCATATTCCATACTTTTTGCGCTCGATCAGGAAAATGCAAGCTCAGCCAATTTTGAAAAACAGGACCAATGGCACCATTAAGTCGAACAACGGTATAACCTGCCGTTTTTGCCCCGGCTTGTGAAGCTCTTCGTAATACTTCATACATATGTGTATCATTTATACCAGGAATAATGGGCGCATTCATTACGCCTGTATGAATGCCATGTTTAGATAAGGTTTCAATAATTTTTATTCGATCTGCATATTTAGATGTTCGAGGTTCTAATTTTCTACGAAGCTCTTCATCCATCGATGTGATAGAAGTATAGACAGAGACTAAATTATGCTTTGCCAAGTCTTGCAAAATATCTAAATCTCTGAGGATTAAAGAATTTTTAGTGATGATACCAACTGGATTTTTATACTCCAAACAAACCTCTAAAATTTTACGAGTGATTTCCATTTTTCGTTCAATGGGTTGATAACAATCGGTATTGCCTGATAATGAAATAGGGGTTGGGATCCATTTTTTACTACTAAATAAATTACGCAATAATTCGGGCGCTCTTTTTTTGATGACTATTTTACTTTCAAAATCGGTACCAGCACTAAAACCCCAATACTCATGCGAGTTTCGAGCGTAACAATACACACAACCATGCTCACAACCCTGATATGGATTTAAGGAATAGGAAAAAGGAATATCGGGGCTCGTCACTCTGTTTAAAATGGTTTTCCCTTCTTCCAAAAAGAATTCAGTTTTTATTTGTTCTTTTTCCCAATCATCAATTGCTTCTGGATGCTCGGTGGCATAGCTTTTTATATCAAATTGATTCGCAGGATTAATTTGAGCACCTCGTCCTTTTTGTATTGTTGTATTCATTGCTATTGCATTCATTTGATAAAGGTAGAGGAATGGTGCGCAATGAATTTACGTAGTGTTTTTTTCAAATAAAAAAAGCCAGACAGAAGTCTGGCTTTTAAATATGGAGTAAGATAAAAATTATCTAATTCTTTTTTCTTTGATACGAGCAGATTTACCTTGAAGACCACGTAGGTAAAATAATTTAGCTCTACGAACTTTACCTACTTTGTTTACTTCAATGCTCTCAATGTTTGGAGAGAATAAAGGAAAGTTACGCTCTACACCGATGTTATCACTCATTTTACGAACTGTGAACGCTTGGGTAGCACCAGTTCCTTGACGTTTGATACACACTCCTTTAAAAGGTTGAATACGCTCTTTGTTTCCTTCTTGAATTTTATAATTTACAGTAATGCTGTCACCTGCTTTAAAAGTAGGCATTTCTTTTACTGAATTTAATTGCTCTTGTACAAATTTTACTGCTTCTTGCATGACTATCGTAGTTTTTGGGATTGCAAAAGTAATCCTATTTTTTATTAAAAAGAAATATATTTATAAAAAACCACCTAAATAGGTGGTTTTTTTTTATTTTTTTTATTTCTACTATGGGAAAATACCTAATTCCATGTAAGAAACGCCTACTTTATTAATCGCACTCACGAAAGCAGCACTTCTCATGTCGTTTACTTTTTTGTTTTTCATCCACACATCTCTGATTTCGTGGTATGAACCAATCATCGTATCTTCTAAACCTGAGTGTACTAAATCTACCTCATCTGGTCCATGAAGAATAATTTTCTTTTCAGCAGCAGTTACTTTTTTGCCTGTTAAGCTTTCAATTGAACCTAAAATGCTAGAGTTCATATTTTCGCTGTAACGTTTTTCCATACGACCATAACGTACATGGCTTAAGTTTTTCAACCACTCAAAGTAAGAAACCGTTACACCACCAGCATTAATATACATATCAGGAATCACTACGGTTCCTTTTTTATTTAAAATTTCGTCTGCATCAGGTGTTAAAGGCCCATTTGCAGCTTCTGCAACAATACGCGCTTTAATTCTTGGTGCATTTTCACCATTGATAACATTTTCTAACGCAGCAGGTACTAAAATGTCGCATGCTAATTCCAATGCTTCAGCAGATTTTTTCAAGTTTTTAGCTCCTGGGAAGTTTAAGATAGAACCTGTTTTTTTACGGAAAGCCATCACAGCCTCTACATCTAATCCTTTTGGATTATAAATCGCGCCTTCATATTCAGCTAATGCAATTACAGATGCACCACCTTCCATAAAGTATTTTGCAGCATGGTAACCTACATTTCCTAAACCTTGAACAACCACTTTTTTATCTGCCATACCAACAGTCATGTTCATTTTTTTCATTACATCAGCATCGTTACACATTTCACGAACACCAAAATAAACACCTAAGCCAGTAGCTTCTGTACGACCTCTTACACCACCTTGTGTAACTGGTTTTCCTGTTACGCAACCAGCAGCATCGATTTCACCTGGGCGCAAACTCATATAGGTATCAACGATCCAGCTCATTTCACGTGGGCCTGTTCCATAATCTGGTGCAGGAACGTCAATGCCAGGTCCAATAAAGTTTTTCTTTACTAACTCAGCAGTATAACGACGAGTGATTTTTTCTAAATCATATTCTGACAAAGATTTTGGATTGATTTTAATCCCTCCTTTAGCTCCTCCAAATGGTACGTTTACAATCGCACATTTGTAAGTCATCAATGCCGCCAAAGCCATTACCTCGTCTTGGTTTACGTCCATACTGAAACGAATACCTCCTTTTACAGGTAATTTATGGTGTGAGTGTTGAACACGATATGCTTCAATAACTTCTACTTTGTTATCTATTTTTACAGGAAATTTCATGCTGTAAATGCTGTTACAAGCTTTAATTTGCTCTAAAATTCCTTTGTCTTTAATGTCTGTGAAAGACGCAGCTTTGTCGAAATTACGCTCAACACTTTGAAAAAAGCTGTAATGAGCTGGTGCTGCTTTTGTTGTTTTTGATGATTTTGATGCTTTTGCCATCTTTTTTAAATTTTAATTTTGAATTATGAATTTTAAATTGAGTTATTATGTTAATCTGCTTTTAGCTAAAATTATTGGCTTTGTTTTTCTAATTTAGAAAGCTTTTTTTCTATTTTGACCAACATAAAAATAATGCCGGCAAATATAGTAACCAATACGAACACTACAAGGTAAATTTGTCCATTTTGGTGTAAAATATTGGCACTTTCTTTTGGGTCATCTGGCATTTGTGCAAATAATCCGAGAGAAGAAAAAATAAATAATATAAATAATTTGATAAATTTCATGTTATATAAATAATTCTGGTTGTTGTAATTTACGAATGCGATACCGAATATCAAAGACCCAAAGGCCTAAAAGGATCCATCCCAACATCGCTGGAAGAGAAACTAATTTTAATAAATTATCTTGTGTTTTTAACGCTTCAAAAGGTTTATTGTCTGCGCCAGGATGCAATGATGCAAAGTGAGCAGGAACGATATAAACCAATGGAATAATTAATGCAAAGGAGAATACA
>CANHJA010000199.1 GCA_947460795.1 Bacteroidota bacterium
TAATAAAAAAATCCCACATATTTTGTGGGATTTTTTATTGCATATTTTAATGAAATAAGTTGACTGTTTCTTCCAGTGAAATCAATTTTTTTTCACCAGTAACAATGTTTTTTATTGAAATTAATTCTTGAGATAACTCATTTTCATTGATCATGATTACAAAATCAATATTCTTTTTTTCGGCATATTTAAATTGCTTGTCCGTTTTTACCACATCAGGATAAAGTTCACAAGAAATGTTATGTTTCCTTAAAAATGAAAGTATTTCTCTGTTTCGTTTATCAAATTCAGTTCCAAAATTCAACAAAATAACATCCACAGAAGTTGATAAATTTTCTGGAAATAAATTCAATTCTTCTACTACATCATAAATTCGATCAACCCCAAAAGAAATGCCAACACCAGGCATATCTTTAAGTCCAAAAAGTCCGGTTAAATCATCATATCTTCCGCCTCCGCCAATACTTCCTATTTTTACATCTACTGGCTTTACTTCTAAGATAGTACCCGTATAATAGTTTAATCCACGAGCTAAGGTTACATCTATTTCAACATTTTCTATATTTTTTAAAATATAGGAAAGTTCCTCAATTCCTTTTTTACCTAAATCAGAATGTAAAAACATATTTTGTAGCTGTTCAATAATTTCATCATTGGATAAATTACTTTGCGCAATTTGTAGATATTGATTAATCTTTTCGATAGCAGCTGTATTTAATCCTCGGTTACTTAATTCTTCATTCACTTTATCAATGCCAATTTTATCTAATTTGTCAATGGCAATTGTAATGTTCATCATATTTTCGGCACCACCAACCAATTCTGCCAAAGCAGCTAAAATTTTTCGGTTATTAATGCAAATAGAAACTTTTACATTTAATGCTTGAAATACATTTTGATATATTTGAATCAACTCTAATTCATTAAATAAAGATTGACTGCCCACAATATCAACATCGCATTGATAAAACTCTCTGTAGCGACCCCGTTGGGGACGATCGGCTCTCCAAACTGGTTGAATTTGATAACGCTTTAAAGGGAAGGTTAATTTGCCATGATTCATAGCAACATAGCGAGCAAAAGGAATCGTTAAATCATATTTTAAGGCTCTTTCGGTTATCCCTTTTACATTTTTTCCTTGCAAAACAGTTTCAAAATCTTCTCTTGCTTTCGCCTTTTTTTCATCTAAATCCAATCCATTGTTTAGGATTTTAAATATCAACTTATCTCCTTCATCTCCATATTTTCCCATTAAGGTTTCTACGTTTTCAAATGCTGGAGTCTCTAAAGGTTCAAATCCAAATAACTCAAATTGAGTTTTAATAATATTAAAAATATAGTTTCTTTTAACTACTACTTCGGCGCTAAAATCTCGTGTTCCTTGTGGAATAGATGGTTTCATTTACAAATTACTTTTGGCAAAAATAATCAAATTGAGATAAGCTTATTGCCTTATATTTACAAATTGTATTTTAATTTAAAAATCGCTCTTAAAAAGAAACCTGGTTTTTATAAAAAACATTGTAAATAATGAGAATAGTAAATGTAATTTGTATCCTTTTTTTAATACTTTTCGCAGTGCAATCAAATGGACAAGTAGTTGCTACTACAGGTACTTTAAAAGGGTTTGTATATGAAAATATTTCGGGAGAACCCTTAACAGGAGCTACTGTAGGAATAAAAGGATTAGGTAAAGGCGCCAAAACAGACATTAATGGATTCTTTAATATTCCCAAATTATCTCCGGGCTCGTATACTTTGGTTGCTTCCTCTATTGGTTTTGAAACCTACGAAAAAGAAGTAATTATTGAAGCTGGTGAAAATACTCAAGTAAAAATTTCATTGCTGAAAAAATCAAAGGAATTAAGAGGTGTAAGCATTTCAGCCAAAAAAGAAGAAAAAATTTATGAAACAAAAGTTGGGATGACGAGAATAACTCCCAAAGAATTAAAAATAATGCCAAGTATTGGAGGTGAGCCAGATATCGCACAATACTTACAAGTAATGCCCGGTGTCATTTCTACTGGGGATCAAGGAGGACAATTATATATTCGAGGGGGGTCACCCATTCAAAATAAAATTTTATTAGATGGAATGACTATTTATAATCCATTTCACTCGATCGGTTTATATTCTGTTTTTGAAACAGACGCTATACGCTCAGCCGATGTGCACAGTGGTGGTTTTGGCGTAGAATATGGTGATCGAACTTCAGCAATTGTGAGTGTAACTACCAAAGATGGAAATAAAAAAAGACAATCTGGCAAATTAGCCCTTAATCCTATTTTAGCTAAAGTGTTTTTGGAAGGTCCATTATTAAAAGACAAAGGAGATACAGGTACAGCAATCACATATATCGCATCCTTAAAACACAGCTATTTAGATAGGAGCTCAAAAGCATTGTACAGTGGTTTAGGCGAGCCTTACGCATCTGGGCTACCATTTACATTTACAGATTTGTATGGAAAAATAAATATCAACACAAACAATGGAAGTAAATTCAGTTTTTTTGGATTTAATTTCAATGATCGAGTAAATTATATAAATATTTCAGATTTAAATTGGAAAAGTTCAGGTGGAGGAACCAATTTTGTAATCACACCAGGAAACTCTTCTTCACTAGTTTCCGGAGGTTTCTATTTTTCGGATTACAAAATAAAATTAGATGAAAGCGATGGAAAGCCAAGAGAAAGTGCTATCAATGGTTTCGATGCAAACATAAAAGTTTCTACTTATTTTCCTAATCATACTGAGTTGTTTTATGGCATTGAATTTGCTGGTTTTAAAACACAATATCAATATTATAATTATGTAGATATTTTACAAGAACAAAATGATTATACAACTCAATTAGGTGGATTTTTGAAATTGAAAAAGAGTTTTAGTGATAAATTTATTTTTGAACCAGGGTTAAGAATACAATACTACGCCTCTTTGCCTGTTACCAGGGTTGAACCTAGAATAGCAATGAAATATAATATATCTAAAAATCTCCGTTTGAAAGGTTCGGCAGGGATGTATTCTCAAAATCTAATTTCATCAAAATCAGACAGAGATATTGTAAATTTCTTTACCGGATTTTTAACCTCGCCAGATTTTGAAATTGCAAAACCAGATGGGAGTTATGCAAGAAACAATATTCAAAAAGCATATCATGCCGTTTTTGGAATTGAAGCAGATGTAAAAGATTTTGAATTTACATTGGAGCCTTGGTACAAACACTTCGATCAGTTGATTACAATTAATAGATACAAATTGAGACAAGATGATCCAGATTATTCAATAGAAAAAGGGCAAGCTTATGGAGCAGATTTTACCATGAAATACGCGAAAGGTCGAAAATATTTTTGGGCAGTCTATTCTTATGGGCGTGTAGATAGAAATGATGGTAAACAAACCTATCCTACTCCATTTGATAGAAGACACAACGTGAATGTATTGGCTTCCTATACAATGGGTAAAAAATGGGATTGGGAAGTTTCTGCTCGATTCAACTATGGATCTGCTTTTCCATTTACACAAACGCAAACCTTCACTGAAAATATGAATTTTTCGGGCGGTATAGGAACAGATTATTTAACCCAAAATGGGAGTTTAAATATTGTATATGCTGATAAAATAAATGGCGGCCGATTGTCAGATTATCATCGTTTAGACTTATCAGCAAAGAAAAAATTCTCCTTCGGAAAATACAATGTTTTAGAGCTAACAGCCAGTGTTAGCAATGCGTATGATAGACAAAATATATTTTATATTGATCGGATAAAAAATACGCGCCAATATCAATTGCCCGTATTTCCAAGTTTAGGAGTCTCTTGGAATTTTTAGAATTTAAAAATAAAATAACTTGAAAAAAATAATTTATTTAGCATTACTTTCTGTCTCAATTTTAACAACGTTACATGCTCAAAAATCAATTCGATTCACGGATAAAAATTATTGGTTACACGAAGCCGAAAAACAAGTTCAAATTGGCTTATACAATCAAGCAGAGAATTCGTTGAAATTATTTTTTGACAAAAGAAAAAGTTCCACACTGGATTATGAAACCCAATTTGCAAAATACTTGCAA
>CANHJA010000200.1 GCA_947460795.1 Bacteroidota bacterium
AATGTAAATATTCACTTATTGAAAAATATACCTACAGGCGCAGGGTTGGGTGGAGGTTCGGCCGATGCATCTTTTATGCTTATGGCTTTGAATAAACACTTTCAATTAGAAATTTCAAAACAAAATATTATCAATTATGCCGCGCAATTAGGAAGTGATTGCCCGTTTTTTATTCACAATCAACCTTGCAAAGCAACCAGTAGAGGAGAAGTTTTAGAAGTGATTCAATTGAATTTGGTAGACTATCAATTTGTATTAGTCAATCCTAAAATTCATGTCAATACCGGTTGGGCATTTGCACAGTTAACTCCCCATCAACCCATAAAATCTGTTTTTGATATCATTCAGCAACCCATACATACTTGGAAAGAAGAGTTAATCAATGATTTTGAAAAGCCCATTTTTGAAGCACATCCCATGATGCAAAATATTAAAAATAATTTGTATGATCTAGGGGCTATCTATGCTTCTATGAGTGGCAGTGGCAGTACGTTATTCGGTATTTTTAATAAAGATATCGATCAAGAAAATATCAAAAAATCGTTTGAAGGATTGAATGTATATTTTGTGTAAAAAACATTGAATATATTAAAATTAATTATTCTTCAATACTCTGTTCACTCTCAAATTCTCAAACAATCCTCTGCTAAACTCTGATAATACTCTTTTTACTTTGCGGTAAAATTTGTAATTCGTAATTTAAAATTCGTAATTTTATCTACTCCCATCTATTTCTATAAATATCATAATGTTGTACGCCTATTTTAAATTGAAAAGGATTGTTTTGTTGATTGGCAATGCTGCTCACTACATAAGCGCCCAATTTAAATTTTTCGCCAAAGAGTTTAAATGGTTTTTCAAGTCCAGCAAACAATTCAAAATAAATTAGTTTTCGCTCAGGGACATACAAGGCACCACTTCCAGCAATTTCATATAATTTTAATTTTTTCAAGTAAGGGATTTTATTTATCAAGGCACCATAAAATTCATGTAGATAGTGCCCTTCTACAAACGTATTGAATACAGGGAAAGTAGAGTCTAACGATTGAAAATTTCGGGTGGGTTCATTAAAAACCCAAGGGTCGCCTCTTCGTATAAATTTATAATCAATTTGTTGTAAATTCTTTTTAGTTATAAAATTCCCCGTAAAAATTTTATATTCTGAAATGCCGAGCAAGCCCAATTTCAAACGTTGTTTCAAACCAACTTCAACATAATCATAATCTACAATGCTTTTCAAAACACCAGGAACTCCTTTTCTCCAAGTTCCATAAATCGTAGGATATTTCGAGCCTAAAATAACTTTTTGACGAGGCTCACGCATATACATTTGTCGAGGTGTATACTCCAAGGTGATCACATTGTAAAAAACATTGTAGGGGTTAAAAACATTGTATTTTGCAGTGTCCGAACCAGCATTGCTAAGCCATTGATCGAGCGCATTGTCGGTACTGTTAATTTGAATGGGCGTTCTGTGGGCATATTCAATTTTATTCCGCAAAACCAATCCATTGATTAATTCAACACCATGTTCTACTTCGAGGTAATCTTTTTTGTAAAAATTAGATCGTCGTAAAATATTGATATATGAATCATTCGCAAAAATCAATTCATAATTTCGTCCAGTACTCACGCTTACATATCCATTATTAAAAGGGTTGTACCGATAATATCCTCTTAAAAATCCAATCAAATCTTTTTTTACACCACCATATGCAATATCAGTTCCCAATGAAAATGTTTTTTTATTCTTAGGGGTGATATTATAATTTATTCCCGTACCAATTCGGGAACCTCCAGGATATAAAAAACGATAAATAGCGCTAACAGGGTAAAAACTTATAGTTCTTTCATTCGCTCTTTTATAAAAAGAAACACCCGTAAGCATCACTTCCTCCCAAGTAACTTTGTTGTTTTTTTTATCTATCGAATCTAAATATTGGGTGGTATGTGTGTAATCAAAAATGCTGTCTTTATAATGGATAAACTGCAATTCTTTTTCAGTTAAAGGTTCTTTTCTAACCGTATTCCAAAAAGTAGAATCTCGTTCATACGCTGCCAAAGAAGTAGAGCTCACTTCACTTGTAAAATATTTTTTCTTAAAAACAGTATCTATTTTGTAATCATCAAAAATGACAATGGTTGTCCCGTTATTTTTTGATTTGCCTGATTTAGAATAATAATTCAATTCCAATCGATCCAGCATCCATGTTTTTTGCTGTACTAATTCATAGGAAATAACGGCTTCAAATTTATCATATTCTGCCAATAAATGAGGCGGGAAAGTATATCGGGCATCAATGATAGACCATGTGGTATCGACTACAACCACTTCTCCTTCAATCAATGCATTGCCTGCTTTTATTGGAGAAAAATGAATGGTGTATAAAGTATGGCCAGGTCTTTTATCCACTTTAATTGTTTTAAATTTATATCCCACCAAGCCACTGTAACTAATAGGGGATAGCATGGGAGTTTGGGTCAATGCAGGCACTCTGATGAGGTTGTTGTACAAGCTAAAATCTCCATCGGTTGTTGTTGTATAAAATAAACTTGCATTGTTCCCGCGTTTTTTTATTCCTGTTCTTTCTTCTTTAATTTTATCAGGATATTCATAATCTAAACGCATATAAATCTCTGTCATATGCATATTACTCAATACTTTATTAATAGAATCGGTTGCCTTTTTTTGAAGGATTGAATCCGTTAAAACAACCTCATTTTTTTTGTTTTTTTTATTTTCTGGAGAGGATAATGTTTCTGTCGCTTTGATGTAGGCATTGCAAGAAAAACTATTTATTTTAGATAAATTGGACTCTTTGTTTTTAATCACTTGACGAATATATTCCTCTGCTTTGTCTTTTTTATTTGCTGTAATTTTTACTTCATTGATTCCTTTCGTATTTGATTCTAAAATAATGTTTAACGTCATTCCGCCTTTACGAACAATTACTTTTTGTTCTTTCGTTTTATAACCAATCAAGGAGAAAAGAAGATCATATTCTCCTTCTTCCAATTTCAATTTATAATGGCCATTGTCATCTGTCCTTGTTCCCATTTGTTGAGATTTTATTTGAACAGATGCATAACTTAAGGGTTCTAAAAGTGTATTTGTAACCTTCCCTTCTAAAATATACTGCTCAGCCAACAAGTTGATGGATACTAAGAATGCGGCAAGAAATAATGAAATGCTTTTTATCATATGAGAAGACACGCAAAAGTAATCTAATTCTTAGTTTGGTTATTGTATTCGATTAAAATTTCGACTTGAATATGCAATGTATTTAATTAAAAATGGTTGAATTAGATTGCAATCAATTCAATCCCAACGAAAAAAAGGTGTACTGAAAAGCACACCTTTAAAATATAGTATTCGTAGTATTATTTTACGTGAGCAACAATTGCTTTGAATGTTGCAGGCTCATTCATCGCCATATCAGCTAAAACTTTACGGTTTAAAGTAACCTCAGATTTAGTTAATTTGTTCATGAATGTAGAATAGTTCATACCTTCAGCACGAATAGCAGCGTTAATACGAGCAATCCATAAAGTACGATATTCGCGTTTTTTCAATTTACGACCTCTAAATTTGTAGGTCATCCCTTTTTCAACAACGTTTTTCGCAACGGTAAATACATTTTTACGTTTTCCGTAAAAACCTTTAGCTTGCTTTAATATTTTCTTTTTTCTTGCTCTACTTGCAACGGCGTTTTTTGAACGTGGCATATCTTACAATTTTAATTTTGAATTAATAATTTATTATTTTGGCTTTAACTGACATTTGCCTTCCGACATTTGCCAACTCAAACTATCCTCCTATACAAAGAAGACGGTTAACCATACCTGAATTAGCACTTCCTACTAAACAACTTCCACGTAAATGACGTTTACGCTTAGTCGCTTTCTTAGATAATAAGTGACTTTTATTCGCTTTGAATCTTTTTACTTTTCCACTTCCAGTAATTTTGAACGTTTTCTTCGCTCTTGAGTGGGTCTTCATTTTGGGCATTTCGACAATTTTTTAAGGAGTGCAAAAGTATATC
>CANHJA010000201.1 GCA_947460795.1 Bacteroidota bacterium
AGCAAAGACGTGCCAGCTGTATCGTAAAATTCGATGCCATAATTTACGCAACTCACGATATAACCACTGTTTGAAACGGCTATTGAATTATCGGTTGGTGTCCATGTTTTTAATTCATTACCTTTAAAATTAGTCCCAATGGCAGGATTATTAGCGGTTGTTTTTTGTAAGGGTTGATTGAAATTTTGTGCTCGAATGACTTTTATTTTATCTTCCATTTTTTTATTTTTCAATGCTTTTGTATGAAAAATATCTGCCTTATTTTTTTTGTATAATGATTGAAAAGAAATTTCCCAATTGGTTTTCAATAAATCTTGGGTATTGTTTGATGCAATCAATGGTGCGAAAAAAGGACCTGTAAAATGACCCGTTAGTTTTTTTTCTTGGGCATTCATGCAAAGTGAACTAGCAACGAAAATAAAAAGGAAAATAAGTGGTTTCATGATAATTTATTTTCTCGAAGATAAACAATAATTTTAGTTGAACGGAGGCAAATACGTTTGAAAATGTTGTTTAATGCAACCTTAATAAAGTATTTGACAGAGAAGAGATAACCCTTTTTACCAACCCTTTTTATTCTGGCACAAGCTAACTTCTATCATTTATAAATTGACTAAAAAGTTATTATTACTAAATATAATCCTTTTAAAAATTATTTACATATCCAAAATGTATTTTCGAATTTTTAAACTGAATGCCTTGATTTTGCATACTTCCTACAGCATAACTAATATTAAATAATCCGCTTTTTGTTTCAAACGACATGCCTAAACCAACACTGTATGGCATGCTGTTTCTATTTATGGTATTGTATTTTTCTTGAATAAAACCAACATCTGTAAATAAAAAGAAATAGGAATTGGTCGACAGTAAATACCTTGGCTCAATCGTTAAAATTTCATAATTGTTTACAAACAAACTGCCTTCATCAAAACCGCGTAACAATCGGTAACCACCAATTTGAAATAATTCATTTTTATAGAGTGTATTATTGCTAATTGTAAAACCTGCATTGAGTATCGTGGCTACTGTGGCTCTTTTTTTCAATGGAAAATAATAATGCCATTTTGATTGCAATTGGTATTTATTATTCTTCAAAACAAGGGTGTCGTATAAATAGGAAAATGGTTTTTGAGCAACCGCATCAAAGGTTGATTCGATGGTTTCATTTTTTAAAATCGTTCTAAAAGATAAACCTGCATTGACAAATATTGAATAGCCTTTTCTTGGGTTTAATCGATAATCCAGTTGTTGAAAAACGGTTTCCAAGCCAATTGTTTTATAGGATACATCTGCATTGGCAGGCAATGCCCGGGTAAACTTCAAATTGGCAATATTTACACTCACCAATTGACTGTTTACCAATTCATAATATACTTTTAAATAATCTGAAGCCGACAACTGATACATCAATCCAAGCTGCCCATTAATGGTTTTAAAGGTGGTATCTTTTTTATAAAAATTAAACTTTCCTGTTAGTCCAATGGGCGATTTGAGAATATAAGGTATCAAAAATTTAATGTCGTATTGAGGCGATTTGTATTGTAAATTTTGCCAATTAATTTGAATACTTTCTCCTTTATTGAGCGCGTTTACCAATCCTAACTTAACATCTCCTGTAACCAAAAACTTGCCTCCAATTTCTGAATTATTGGGCAACAACCCTATTAATACATCAGCTTGATTAGCCGATTTATTTTTTAAATACAGATTTAAGGTAGTTTTTACAGATGTAAAATAAATTCTCCATGGGCTCGCACTTTCAATAAAATTAAGCTCCCTTAATTTTTTATTGATAGATTTTATTTTTCGTTCATCATACAACATCCCTTCTTGTATGCCTAAATAATTCAATATATAGCTTTTAGAAATATTGGCATCATCATTTATTTTAATACTGTCTATTTTAGTCAAAGGGCCTTTCTCTAACAATAATAACGCCGACATTTTACCATTATTTTCTCTCAAACTATCTAATTGCAGGGCACAAAAAGGATATCCATTGTTTTCATAATATTGAATTATTTTATCGAATAAGGACTCTATTTTTTTTAAATCAATGGGTTTATTGAAATATTTTTTTTCATCAAAACGAAATTGAGTCAATAAATTTTGTGGGATATTTTTATTCATTAAAAATGCCCATTCATATTTTTTACCCAAAAAAATAAATGCATTTGCAGTTGAATCAATCCATTGAATGCTGTCGATACTTGCTGCAAAATATCCTTTTTTAATGAATTCGTTTTTTGCATTTTGCAATGCTATTTCAACAGCTGTAACGGTTTGAAATTGACTAGGAATTTGACTTAATAATAAAAAACGATCCTTATCCTGACCACTTATTTGCAAATGGTAATTTTGTGCCGACACCTCAAAAGCGAAGGAGTAAAACAAGATTATGATATATAAAATTTTCGTTTTCAATTCGTTTATATTTACAAAGAAAGTACATTTACATTTATTAACACTGATTATGGCAGGCATTTACATTCATATTCCTTTTTGCAAAAAAGCATGTCATTATTGCAATTTTCATTTTTCGACTACATTCAACCTTAAAAACGAATTAATTGATAGTTTAGTATCTGAAATAGAGCTTCGTAAATCCTATTTTGCTTCTGAAAAAATAGAAACCATTTATTTTGGAGGCGGCACACCAAGTATTTTAGAGCTTGCTGATTTAGAAAAAATCGTAAACGCAATTTATAAAAATTTTCAGGTTGCCGAAAAAATAGAACTGACTTTAGAAGCCAATCCCGATGATCTACAAAAAGAAAAAATAATTGCATTTGCCAAAATGGGCGTCAATCGTTTAAGCATTGGCATTCAAAGTTTTTTTGATGAAGATTTGCTTTTTATGAACAGAACCCACAATGGTTCAGAAGCTGTAAACTGCATTCACAATGCATTGGAATCGGGGATAGACAATCTCAGTGTAGATTTAATTTTTGGCTATCCATTACTATCTGATGAAAAATGGTCGCACAATGTGAATACTGTTCTGGAAATGAATATTCCGCATTTATCGTGCTATGCCATGACGATTGAACCACACACTGCTTTCAGTTCATTCATTCAAAATAAAAAAATGGCCCCAATGGATGCTGATCAAAGTGCCAAACAATATGAATATTTAATGAATCGGCTCAATGAAAATGGTTATGAACATTATGAAATTTCCAATTATGCCAAACCAGGTAAAAGAGCACAGCACAATAGCAGTTATTGGAAAGGTATATCTTATTTAGGCATTGGACCCTCAGCACATTCCTACAATGGAAGCTGCCGACAATGGAATATAGCCAACAATGCAAACTATATTCAAGGCATACAAAACAAAAATCCTTTGATAGAATTGGAAGTTTTAACGGCTGAACAAATTATCAACGAATCCATTATGATTGGATTGCGAACCATAGAAGGATACAACTATGAAACGGTTTTAAATCAATTTACGGAAGCCCAAAAAGTAGCTTTTGAAAATACAAAACATCAATATCTGTCACAAAAATTAATCAGAGAAAGTAATCAAATTATTACATTAACTCAACAAGGAAAATTATTAGCAGATCATATTGCTGCTGATTTTTTTTTAGTTTAAATAAATTGATATGAAAAAAATTACAAAGCCTAATTACACCGAACATGCAATGTATTATGAACAATATGTTCAATTAGTAGATGACAAAAAAAGTGTGTTGGATCAATTAAAAGCAAACAGCAAGTGGTTAGAAACTGCATTGTTAACATATACAGAAGCGCAACTTTGTACACCCTATGCGCCTGAAAAATGGAGTTTAAAGGATTTATTAGTTCATATCATTGATTGTGAAAGAGTGTTTGTTTACCGTGCCATGCGATTTGCAAGAAATGACAAAACCCCGATGCCTTTTTTTGATGAAAACGAATTTGCTAAAGAGGCACAAGCCAATCAAATTCCTGTAAAAAAATTGTTGAAAGAATACAAAACCACGCGACAAGCAAGCATTGCATTTTTTAATAATTTGCCGGCATC
>CANHJA010000202.1 GCA_947460795.1 Bacteroidota bacterium
GGCACCTTGCCATATTGTGTTGGCGTAACTACTTGTGTTACATTCGTAACGTTGTTGAATTTTTTTATAAGTTCAATATTTTCTTTGGTTGTATTTACAACATATAAAAATGGATTTTGTGGAGATTGTTCAATGTCTTCATTTTGAATACCCATTTCATTTAATTGATCAATGTTTAAATATGTTCCATTGGCAAGTACTTGATATTTCTGTTGAATATATCTGAAAGCAGTTGCTGGTTGATCGTTTACCATCAAAGTGCCGTTTCGAACTTCAATTTTATCACCAGGAATCCCTACACAACGTTTGATGTAGTTATCTGTTTTGTCAACAGGGTGCGTTACATATTCATGTGAATTTTTATCCCAATTATAATATCTTACTAAATCATAATAAGTTGGGTTGTTCATTTCTACAAATACAGTATCTCCTTCAGGAAAATTGAAAACTACATCGTCGTAACGTTCTACATTTTGAAAACCCCAAACTCTTTTATAAGGCCATTGTACAGCAGTGCTGTATGGCTTCCCACCCAAAATAGGCATTATATTATGTACAAAAGGAATCGCTAACGGAGTCATAGGTAAACGGGGTCCGTAGTGCATTTTGCTCACAAATAAATAATCATTCACCAACAACGATTTTTCCATCGATGGGGTAGGGATTGTATAAGCTTCTATAAAAAAAGTTCGGATAATAGTAGCCGCTACAATAGCAAAAACGCCCGCATCTAACCACTCTCTTACCAATGATTTTTTCGGTTTTGGTTTTGAATCTTCTTCTTTTTTCTTAAAAAATGGTATGTTCATGTCTTGTTTTGAATCGTAAAAGTAAGGAATTGAATTTAAAAAGAAATGTGAAAGTTTTTTTAATAAAAATCCTATTTGAATTGTAATTTTTTTTATAAAATAATCGAAGTGTTTATTTGCTCTTTATCTCTGCCCACTTAATGATTATATTTGTGCCTATGTTTAATTCTAAAGACATCGCAGATTATTATAATCAGACAGTTAATCATTATGAAATTTGGTGGAATCTAAAAAAGTCTATGGCTCTACATTATGGTTTTTGGGATAAAAATACCAAATCGTTTAATGAAGCATTGGAAAATACCAATCGAGAAATGGCTAAATTGGCTCAACTGAAGCCTTGTCATAATGTGCTTGATGCTGGTTGTGGAGTAGGAGGTGCTGCTTTTTATTTAGCTTCAACAATTGGTTGTAGTGTTTTAGGTATTACATTGAGTGAGAAACAATTGAAACTAGCCAATGAGTTTAAACAAAGTTTTGAGAATAAAAATCTAGTTAATTTTAGCTTGCAAGATTTTACAAAGACTAATTTCAAGTCAGAATCCTTTGATGTTATTTGGGGATGTGAAAGTACTTGTTATGCAAACCCTAAAATTAATTTTATTAATGAAGCTAAACGATTATTGAAGCCAAATGGCATACTAATAATTGCAGATTACTTTATAGAACCCAAAGGTTTAATTGATAAAGATAAATATATAAAAAATTGGGGTGATTTATGGGCTATTCAAGAGTTTCACAGTCAGCACAATTTTATTGACGAGTTAGAAAAAAATGGGTTTGAAATTGAACAAAATATTGATGTTAGTAAACAAGTTTTTCGTTCGTCAAAACGAATGTACTATTCTTATCTAGTGGGAGCATTGCCTTCTATACTATATAATTTGTTTAACAATACTTCTCGGTTTGGAAAGAAACACTATCAATCAGGCTATTTTCAATATAAAGCGTTGGTGGATGAATTGTGGAGTTACAGAATGTTGGTAGTTAGAAAAAAATAAAGGATTACCCTCGTCTTCTTTCTAATAAAACCATCATGGTTAAGCCTAATTTTATTCGCTCTTCTTCGCCTTGTTGAAATTCATTTTCTTTATATAATTCAAATTTTCGACCAAAGAAAGACGGAGCTTTTTTAAATGTACAAATCAAGGTTCCATCTGGTCTTTTTACAGCATAGGATGGGTTAAATAAATAGCCAGTAAATATTCCTAAAATAGGAATTTCACTCAACAAGGCGTCACCCACTCTTACCCAAGGATTTTTTTCTTGAATTAATAAATCTTGATTTTTATTTTCATCAAATAATTCGTAGCTCGCTTTCCATATTGAGCGCCAACCTTTACGAGCAACGCTTCCTATTGAATTTCCATCAGGTTGAAAAAAAGTATAAACGGTGTTAAAATCTATCCATTTATCTGCTTTTATATCATACGCTATTTCTGTTTCCGATTCGTTTGAGAAAACGCGAACGTGCTCTTTAAACTTGAACATTTTTTGCTTTACATAAGCGCGTGTTTCGCCAGTAGCATCAATGATAGAAAAGTCATTGTGAAAAGTGGTGATATTAAACTTAAATGTTAATGGATAAGATTCGTTTTCAAACATATTTTTTATTTTAAGTGACAAATGTATACGATCGATTTCAACTCAGACAAGATTTTTTGAATTGATTTCTTGATCCCTAAATTGGTTATAATAAACAGTAATTCTTTACAAGCTTTTTAATTCAGCTACTAAATCTTGCAACACTTTTTTTGCATCTCCAAATAACATGGATGTTTTTGGTTGGAAGAACAACGCATTTTCGATACCCGCATAACCAGGTTTCATACTTCGCTTGTTTACAATTACATGTTTTGCATCTTCCACTTCTAAAATAGGCATTCCATAAATAGGAGAGGCGGGGTCATTTTTTGCAGCAGGGTTTACCACATCATTGGCTCCTAAAATAAAGACCACATCGGTTTGAGCAAATTCAGGATTAATTTCTTCCATCTCTTTTAATTTCTCATAAGAAACATCTGCTTCTGCTAATAATACATTCATATGGCCAGGCATTCGTCCTGCTACCGGATGAATGGCATAGGTAACTTCTACCTCTTTTTCTTCCAATACTTTTTCCAATTCATGACAAATATGTTGTGCTTGTGCCACCGCCAAACCATAACCCGGAACAATGACTACTCGTTTTGAATAAGCCATTAAAACGGCCGTGTCCGACATTGAAATTTCTTTGTAAGAACCGCCTACTTCTTGTTGAGACGCTCCATTTTTATTGCCACCAAATGCACCCACAATCACGTTCGTTAGTGAACGGTTCATTGCCTTGCACATTAAAATCGTTAAAATAGTTCCAGCACTTCCAACTAAAATTCCTCCAGTTAACATAACCGGATTTGAATATAAGAAACCACCACAAGCAGCTGCAACACCTGTAAATGAATTTAATAAAGAAATGACTACTGGCATATCGGCACCACCAATTGGCATCACAAATAAAATACCATACAAAGCAGAAACACCAAATAATGCCCAAAATAAAACCGTAATATCAAGGCCTGTAAAACCAGTTACCATAGCCACTAAAATTCCAATGATGATTAATAGTAAACCAATATTGATGATTTGTTGCGCAGGTAAGGTTTTATCGTTTAAGTTGCCATTTAATTTGCCAAAAGCAATCATAGATCCAAAGAAAGAAACAGTACCGATAACAAGGCCAAGTAAAATAGTTAATAATATGAGTTGTGAATTGCTTTCTGCTTTATCTGTATGCTGTCCGAGTGCAGCAGAAACTGTGTGCATAAAATTTGAAATTAAGTCTGTTGGCGTTTCAATTTTAGTATGCATCAAATGTTTAAATTCCACAATAGAAATAATAGCCGCACAAGCGCCACCCATTCCATTAAATAAACTCACCATTTGAGGCATGCCGGTCATTTCTACTTTTTTAGCCATTATCGTTCCTAGTAAAGAACCGATGATTAAGCCTCCAAAAATCCAAGGATAATTTCCTAGATAATGGCCACTGTCATCTTTGTATAAAAAGATGGTTGCTAATATGGCAATCGTCATTCCAACTGCTGCATATAAATTTCCTTTTCGGGCTGTATCAGGATGTGAAAGCATTTTTAATCCAACGATGAAAGAGATGCTTCCTATTAAGTATGATAATAATAAAATGAAGTTTTGCATA
>CANHJA010000203.1 GCA_947460795.1 Bacteroidota bacterium
AAATTAGAAAATGATACCGTTGTAGCTGTACTAATATTGCCATGACAATTCCCACAATTAGTTCCGCTTGAAGAAGTATTGCCATTATTATCAGATGACATAGTAACATAAATAATACTCAAACTAACAAAAAGGGCTAAAGAAGATAAAATTTTTGATCTCATTTTTTTATTTTTTTAAATTAATCTGCCAAAGTACAATTTTTTTCGAAAAAATAAATTTGATTAAAAAAGAAAATAGGTGAAAGTATATATTTCTTATTTAAACTGCAATAGTTTTTCTTCTAATTGTTTCGCAGGAATCACTCCTGATTGCCTCCATAATAAATTTCCTTGTTTAAAAATCATTAAGGTTGGCACACTCTGAATTTGATATTGCCCAGCCACTTGAGGATTTTTGTCAACATCAATTTTAATGATGGTTGCATGATTGCCAATTCTGCTTTTTAATTCTACTAGAATAGGAGCCAATGCTTTGCATGGGCCACACCATTCCGCAGAAAAATCAACCAATACTGGTGTTTCGGAGTTTATTATTTCAGAAAATTTAGCCATTATTTTTTTCTATTTTACAAGTTTTAATACCTATTAAAGAATACAGTGGACAGAAGTTTACCAAGCTCGTTAATAAAAATATCGCTGCCAAAGCTAATAAAATAATGCTCAGTGCGCCAGTAATTTGTCCTGTCAAAAATAGCACCGCAATAATTAATGCGATAGCAATTCGTACAATTCGATCGAAGGTTCCCATGTTTTTTTTCATATAAAAGATTTTAGAATTCAAATTTCACACATAAAATAACAATAAAATGTCACTTATGTTACATAATACAAAATAGTATCTTTGAATTTTAAAATATGATACAATATAATCCCAAAGATTGGTTTACATTTATTTTTAGAGCACACAGAGGCGATACCATTCGAACTTTATTACCACTTATAGTTACTATTGCAATTTATGCAGCGACAATTGTATTCTTAGAAAAAGATTACTTTCATTTAAATGATAAAAGTTTTTTAAAAAACATTTCAATTCTACACACATTATTAGGTGGAGTAATTTCTTTATTGTTGGTTTTTAGAACAAATTCTGCCTATGATCGTTGGTGGGAGGGTAGAAAAATATGGGGAGAATTAACGAATAATTCCAGAAATTTATCAATAAAATTAGCCTCTATTTTGGATGAAAAAGAAGTTAAAGACAGGGAGTTTTTCAAAAAAATAATACCCGCGTTTGCCTATGCACTAAAAAATCATTTATTGTCTGGAAAAGCAGAGTGGGAGCTTTTTGATGAAGTGTTAGATGAGGCACAATACAAAAGAATAGACAGAGAAAAGCATGTACCCATACAAGTAGCTCAATTAATGAATGAACATCTTGTTGATTTACAAAAACAAGGTAAAATAACAGATATGCAATTGTTGTTTTTAAACGATGAAATAAAATCGTTTATGAATATTTGTGGGGCATGTGAACGAATTAAAAACACACCCATTCCATTTTCATACAGTGTATTTATTAAAAAATTTATTTTCGGGTTTGTGATGACGTTGCCATTTAGTATGATGTTTACGTTAGGCTATTTATCAGTGCCGATTATTTGCTTTATTTTTTATGTATTAGCAAGTTTAGAACTCATTGCTGAAGAAATTGAGGACCCTTTCGGCGGCGATGCCAATGATTTACCCATGAAATCAATGGCTAAAAATATACATAAACACGTTTCAGAAATATTTACAGCAGATAGCCAAAAATAAACGCTGTTCAATTCTTATTTTTTTATACATTTGTGAAACTTCAAACAGTAATTTTATGAAATACAGTGTATTGATTTTAGTTGTCTTACTTTCTTTTATTGCCTGCAAAAAGAAACACGAACCAGAACCTCAAATTTGTTTTGGAAAAGAAATCTATAAATATAAAGATACCATAGCAGTTAATAATTGCTCTAATCATTTCACTGGTTCAAGATGGGTTCTGCCGGATGGTACACAAACCAAAGCGGCTACTGTTTATTATGTACCACCAACGCCAGGCATTTATACGTTTACAATTTATGTAAATAACAATGACTATATCAGTGAGTATAAAACGACTAAGTCGATAACTGTAACTCCTTAATTTTTTTCTTATTTTATTCGTAGCCTTAAATAATATAGAGCTAACAGCTGGACATGGATTATATCCAGAAGAAAAGATATTGGGCAATCGTTTTGTTGTAAATATTAAAGTTGGGATTGATGATGTTATTATTAATTCAATAAATGACACCATTGATTACTCTGTATTATTGAGTATTGTTCAGGATTTTTTTAAAACACCCACACCCTTATTGGAAACCTTGGTTTATGAAATTGAAAAACAAATTTTGATTGAATGTAAAGGATTAAAATATTTGTATTTATCCATACAAAAACTGCATCCACCTTTGCAAGCAGTGGTAAAAAGCAGTGAAGTTATTTTAGAAAAAAAATATTAAGACAAGCTAACAACTTGCTCTTTTATTTCAGCCATAGTAATTCCAATATGGCTTTCATCATACACACATTCACCTTTATTAATTAGCAAAATTTGTGGAGATTCATGATGCACATTGTATTTTTCTGCTAATGCATTCGAAATATCTCGATGCTTTATTAAATCTAAATAATAGAAATCAACACCATTCAAATTTTCCTCTTTGTCTAATCTTGCTTTCGCAACATCAGAAATAGAACATCTTGTACTGTGTTTAAAAATTAAAATCGGATGAGTAAAGCTAGCTTTATCAATCTCTTCGAGGGCAATTAATTGTTCAAGATTTTTCCAAATCATGGGTTATAAACCAATCATTTTAAAAATTGAAATATGAGACGGGCAACCGTATTTTTTCTTTGTTGCACATGAAGAAAATGCAATAATTGCAACTAATGCGATTGTTATTATTTTAAATGTATTCTTTTTCATACTTTTATACCTTATAATTATACCTTTGCAAATGTATATTTTTTTATTCTAAAACAAACAAATGACAAATATATTAGTTTTTGGTGCAGGAAAATCATCATCATACTTAATTAAATATTTATTAGACCAATCGTCTAAGTTTTTTTGGCAAATTACGGTTGCAGATGCTAATATCAATGCTGCTTTAGAACGTATTGGAAATCATAATTTTGGCACTGCTTGTCAACTGGATATTCATCAAGATGAATTGAGAAAGCGATTGATAAAAAATGCAGATATTGTTATTTCCATGTTGCCCCCTTCTCTTCATTTTTTGGTGGCACAGGATTGTATAGAGTTAAGAAAAAATTTAGTTACTGCTTCTTACGTATCACCTGAAATTAAAAGTTTACACAATCAAGCTAGAGATTTGGGTCTTTTGTTTATGAATGAAATAGGCTTAGATCCTGGTATTGACCATATGAGCGCTATGAAAATTATTGACGAAGTAGAGCGTTTAGGAGGCGATATTTATTCCTTTAAATCATATTGTGGTGGATTAGTTGCGCCTGTTTCTGATAATAACCCATGGCACTATAAAATATCATGGAATCCTCGCAATATATTAAATGCCGGAAAATCGGGCGCTGAATTTTTATTAAATGGCATCGAAAATAAATTAGAATATCAAGCACTTTTCAAAAAATATGAAACGATTCAAGTGCCTAATTTTGGTAAATTGGCAGCATATGCTAACCGAGATAGTTTGAGCTATAAAAATATTTACGGTTTGCCAAATGTAAAAACGATGTTGAGGGCTACTTTTCGTTATGAAGAATTTTGCATTGGATGGAATGCAATTATATCCTTAGGATTGACGAAAGAAACCGACAAGTTTGATGCAAAAAATTTGACGTATAAAGAATGGTTTGAAAAAACTACGTTGGCATGTGAAGGAAATACCATAGAAGAAAAAATCGTACACGCAGCGGATGGAAATAAATTAGCAATTGAGTTGTTGGATTGGTTAGGTATTTATTCAAATGAAAAAATTAATCTTTTACTAGA
>CANHJA010000204.1 GCA_947460795.1 Bacteroidota bacterium
AGTTCAATTTTATTTTGTTCTTCGTCCATTATATGAACAAACTTGCCATAATCATATGATTCAATGGTATCAACAATTGTCACTCCTTCTAATTTTAAAACAGCCACTAATTTTTCTAAATCATTCACTCTATAATTGATCATAAAGTCTTTGGTGGATGGCTCAAAATACTTCGTTGATTCTTTAAATGGACTCCATTGTGAAAATCCTTTTTGAGAAGAATCAAATGCTTGTCGCCATTCAAAAACGGCACCGTATTGATTGGTATTTAGTCCCAGATGAACCTTATACCATTCCCTCATTTTTTTAGGGTCTTTGCTTTTAAAAAAAATACCCCCAATGCCTGTAACTCGCTTTAACGAAGTATTGCTATTTGCAATGTTTATTTTACTAAATGCAAATCCCATTACAAAGGAAGCGGCCAATGCAATGAGGAGTAATATTGTTTTTTTCATGTTGTAAAAATAATGATCTCCATTGGTTAAATGTTCTAAAAAAAAGTCTGAAAAAGTGAGCTAGTTGAATGTGGCTTTCCCGAATAGCGAAACAGTTGCCAAATAATTACACAAAGAAAAAGGCATTGAAAAGAAAAAATTATACATGCCGAACATCGAATTTCGAAAATGCAACATCCCTTACAATGCTACCAACTTATCATCCACTAATTTCACAAGCACATTGTGTTCATTTATTTTGCAACAATATTCCATATCATATTGCAGGCCAAATTTTGATAAACGCAAAAAATGAGAGCTGTCTTGAATGAAACCATACAAATCATTTTTAGCGGCTTTATATAAATGAGTCGCTGCTCGTGTGCTATCGCAATTCATTTCAAAATGCTTGCCAATGGATTCATACACCGCTCCTGCAAACAAACTGTCTTCTAAATTATAACGATCTTTCCAAGAAGCGCAGGCTAATAAAACATTCTTTTTTTGTGACACTAAATAATCACATACAGCACCTAAATTTAAAAAAGAACCGGTGATAATTTCGTTGGCGTCGCTGCACATGTGCAACAAACGAGTACCGTTGGTGGTAGTTAAAACCAAGGTTTTATTTTCGATAAAATCTCGAGGATATTCTAAAGGCGAATTACCATGTTGAAGGCCTTCGGCCACTTTCCCATCTCGTTCACCTGCTGTGAGTGAATTGGGAATTTGAGCTCCCAACTCAATGCATTTAGCCACACTGTCTACCGGAATAATTTCGGCAGCACCGTTGTGTACCGCTGCTGCAATGGTAGAAGTTGCACGAAAAACATCAATAATAACAACGATGCTGTCTTTGATATCATATAAATGTAGAAGAGAAGGCGAAAAACAAGTTTCTAATTTTGGTAACGACATGTTAGAAAAAAGCGATTTTAATAATTAAAAAAGATAAAATTTGTCCAAGCACTCCTAAAATATATCCTATCCAAATTTGACGAATATTGTGCGCTTGTAAATATAATCGAGCACTGCCAACGAGCCCTCCAATAAGGATAGAAGCCACTATTAAAAACAATGCATTTTGCATATTCATACATGCTGCCATGATTGCAAAAGTAAATACACTTCCCCATGCGGAGGTATGCATGCTTACTTTGAAAAAAATAGAATTTAAAAATGTAAGTACAGTGGTAAAAAATACGCCCAACAAAAAAGTTTGAATTAAAAACGGGGCTGCAAATTGTTTATGAAAAACCCAAAATATCCAAAAATAAAATAACATGGAGGCTATGAGTGGACCATAACGTTCTTTCAATCCATCCATTTGCATACTTTCAATAAACTTTAATCTCCACAACAAAAAAACGGTGAGTAACGGGAATGTAATGCTTGTGTACGCGATGATAAGCAACCAACTTGTTTTTGTTTTTTCGGGCAAGCCAAAAAATACATTTGGGCTTAAAAAAATCAAGAAAGCAAAAATCATAGTCGGCACAAATACCGGATGAAAAACGATAGAAATTGCTTTTGAGGCTATTTTTGTAATAGAATTTTGTTGCACGGTGCAAATGTAAATGAATCCTAATTTAATATATCACTTTCGGACTAATTTCTCGAATATTCATATTGGTTCCAAAATGTGCAGTCATTTCCTCCATTGTATAAGCATCTTCAATGGTATGTTCTCCAATTTTTGTTCTTCGCAATGCTTGCAAAAAACCACCAACACCCAAGGCTGCGCCTAAATCAAAAGCAAGAGAACGAATATAAGTTCCACTGCCACAAGCGATTCTAAAATGAATTTCGGGCAAGGCAATTTTAGTAATTTCAAATGCATGAATCATTACTTGTCGGCTTTTCATCACTACTTCTTTACCTTCACGAGCAAGCTCATACACAGGTTTCCCTTCTTGTTTTATGGCAGAATGTATGGGAGGAAATTGTGTAATTTCTCCTTTAAATTTTTCTACTGCTTGCAAAATCATATCCTCTGTGATGTGTGCAATGTCTTGTTTGTTTTCTGGAAAGGATTCTAAATCATACGTTGGCGTTGTTTCGCCAATGCGAATGATGCCGGTGTATTCTTTATCTAAACCAATTAAGGCTGTCAGTTTTTTAGTAAATTTTCCTGTACAACAAATGACTAAACCACTGGCCAACGGATCCAATGTGCCAGCATGGCCTATTTTTGCATGCGTCCATTTTTTTAGCTGCGTAACTACTCCAAACGAGCTCCAACCATAGGGCTTGTCTACCAAAATCATTTCGCCATCGGCATAGCTCATGGCTGAAAGTTGTTTTTTCAAATTGGAAATATTTTATTTATTAAATAAAAAAAAGTCCGAAATATTCGGACTTTTTGTGGGAGTGCACGGATTCGAACCGCGGACCCTCTGCTTGTAAGGCAGATGCTCTAAACCAACTGAGCTACACTCCCTTTTTTGATTGGAGTGCAAATATAGAAAAACATTTTAGAGTAACAAATTTTTTTTACAAAAAAAAATACTGCAAGTACATAAGCCGGGTTCTGTTTTTGAAATATTGCTATTTCATAGCTATCATTTATCTAGTTCTAAAATTGCTAATAGAATCCATCTGTCTACCCATGAATATCGAACGAGCCGCTCTCAATCACTCACTTATTTGACATTTCAGCACGTTAGGTTTACCCGAAATTTATGTTACCATAAATACTGTGAGCTCTTACCTCACATTTTCACCCTTATCGTAACGAGTAAACGTTAGGACGGTTATTTTCTGTGGCACTGTCTTATTTACATTTCTGTAAATACCATCTGTTAGGTGGTACGTTGCTCTTTGCTGTCCGGACTTTCCTCCTTTCAATTGCTTGAACGGCGATAGCTGTACTTGCAGTTTGGCAAAGGTACAGTTTCATGAGATTAAATTATATAAAAAAATCTCGTTAAAAATTGAACGAGATTGATATCTTATTTTACGCTTTCTATCTTAAAATTTCCAACCCAAGGTAACCAATAATTGACTGCTGTTATTTTTTACGATGGCATTGGTTACATCATTTAAGTTATTTAAAACATACGGCTTTTCCGCTATTTTTTGCATGCTGTGCACAAAAGCGCCATCTAAAAACCAGGTATTGGTACGATATCCAGTTCCAAAACTAAATTGCAATCTATCGGAATTGACTGCAGTTGATTGGTATGGGCTACCATAAAATGCAAACCCTGCTCTTAAGCTAACGTCTTGCAATTTTGCTTCGGCACCTACTCTAACATTTACTGCACTTTTATATGTTTTTTGTATCGTATTATTCATCGAATTTTCAGCCAATATATCTGCCTCTTCATAACGATATGCCATGCTTGAATAATCCAAATATTCTACATCAGCAGTTAAAAATCCTTTTTTATTGAATAAAAGGGTGAAACTACCAATCACTTTCCCAGGGGTATACAATGTATAATTATATGTTAGAATAGAATCTTGCTTGAAAGTAGTTATTGGACTTGCTGACGGA
>CANHJA010000205.1 GCA_947460795.1 Bacteroidota bacterium
AGTTTGAGCTATAAAAATATTTACGGTTTGCCAAATGTAAAAACGATGTTGAGGGCTACTTTTCGTTATGAAGAATTTTGCATTGGATGGAATGCAATTATATCCTTAGGATTAACAAAAGAAACCGACAAGTTTGATGCAAAAAATTTGACGTATAAAGAATGGTTTGAAAAAGCTACGTTGGCATGTGAAGGAAATACCATAGAAGAAAAAATCGTACACGCAGCGGATGGAAATAAATTAGCAATTGAGTTGTTGGATTGGTTAGGTATTTATTCAAATGAAAAAATTAATCTTTTACTAGAGGCCAGCAGTGCCGATATTTTATTGAAACGTATCGAGGAAAAATGGAAAATGCAAGAACATGATAAAGATATGATTGTGATGCATCATGAATTTGAATATGGTAGAAAAAATATCAATGCCAAATTATCAAGTACATTAATTGTTGAAGGAGAAGATAAAACATACACCGCAATGGCTAAAACAGTAGGATTGCCAATGGCTATTTTTACAAAATTGTTTTTAACCAAGAAATTTAAAAATATTATTGGGGTTCAAATTCCTGTATCAAAAGATATTTATAAGCCTATATTGAAAGAATTAACTCAATATGGCATTGAGTTTAACGAAACCTATTCTGATTAAATATATTTTTCGAACAATATTTTTTTCAACTCCTCCATTCCTTCAGTAGCAGGCATTTCAATGTTTGTTACATTTTTTCTGTTTACTTTTGGTACTTTTTTATCTACAACAATTACCGGTGTAGATGGAGCTAGATAATTTAAAATAGAAGCAGCAGGATAAACGACTAAACTTGTTCCAACCACAACAAAAATATCAGCCATGCTTGCTAGTAGTAATGCGTCATCCATCATTGGAACAGGTTCCTCAAACCATACAATATGTGGCCGTAATTGAAAACCATCGGGTGCTATATCCCCTACATTTATATCTCCAGAAATAGGATAAATAATTGCATCATTTTTTTCACTTCGCATTTTAAAAATTTCGCCATGTAAATGCAATATGTTTTTAGAGCCCGCGCGTTCATGCAAATCATCGATATTTTGTGTGATCACATGTACATTGAAAAATTGTTCTAATTCTGCAATGATTTCATGTGCTTTATTTGGTTTAGCATCCTTTACATTTTGACGCCGCTCATTGTAAAAGCGCAATACCAACTCCGGATTTTTTTTCCAACCTCTTGGTGTGGCTACCTCATGCACATCAAAGCCTTCCCATAATCCATCAGCATCTCTAAACGTTTTTAAACCACTTTCTGCACTAATGCCAGCCCCTGTAAAAATGACGAGTTTTTTCATACTCTAAATTAAAGAAATATATGTTTATTTTAACTAAAATTGAGCATCTTTTTATTTAGATATGGTCTATTTTTGTATAAATAATATTACATGAAATTTTATTTCTTAATTATACTTTTCGTCTTTCAATGCAGTCATTTATTTTCACAAAGAACAACACTAGAAAATAAATATCCTGATTATGCATTTCAAAATTATCAAATGTCATTTGACAGAGTTAAAAATGCAATGGCAAAACATGAAGGAAATATAAAAACCATGTTTGAAGAAAAAGGTTTGAAATATCCATGTGTCAATATTTTGTATCGAGCATTTAAAGCATCCAATGAGTTTGAACTTTGGGGTAGAAATTCAATAGCAGATACTTTTGTGTTAGTCAAAAAATATAAAATTTGTGCTCTTTCTGGTATACTTGGCCCTAAGCGATACGAAGGAGATAAACAAGTGCCTGAGGGATTTTATTTTATTTCAGATTTTAATCCTAAAAGCAATTATCATTTAGCGATGTTGGTTAATTATCCTAATTATTCTGATTTGATAGAAGGGGATAAAAATCAACCTGGTGGCGATATTTATATTCATGGTGCTTGTATGACTATTGGATGTTTGCCAATGACAGATCAAATTATCGAAGAAATTTATATTTTAAGCATGATTTCAAGAACCCATGGAGCGTTAAATATACCTGTGCACATTTTCCCAGTTCGGTATAACCAAAAATCTTTGGATTATATTGGTAAAGAATATAAAAATGAAGCAAAAAAACAAGCATTTTGGGTAAACATAAAACGAGCTTATGATTATTTTGAAGCTACTCATAAAACGTTGCCTGTAATGTATGATGAGAAGGGTGAATATGCTTTTTGATATAAAATTTAACAAAATAATTAAGTAAAAAATAGACATAAAAAAAGTCTTTTGTTGCAATAACAAAAGACTTTTTTATGTAATAAAGTTAGTCGAATTTTATTTCAATCCTTCTAAACAAGTTTTGATTGCATCGAAATTTGGTAAATCACCAGCACTTTCCAATACTTCTGCATATTGAATTTTGCCTTCTTTATCTACCACAAAAGCAGAGCGTTTTGAAACTCCCTCCATGTCAAATACAAATGTATCGTACAAACATTCATATGATTTTGATACTTCTTTATTGAAATCAGATAATAAATTGAAATTTAAATTATTTTCTTTTTTAAATTTATCCAATACAAATAAAGAATCAACACTAATTCCTACAACTTCTGCATTTAAAGCGTTGTAAGCTGCTAAACTGTCTCTCATGCTGCATAATTCATTGGTGCAAACACCCGTGAAGGCTAGAGGGAAAAATAAAATTAATACGTTTTTACCTTGATAATCATTTAATGATATTTTGTTTTTCTCGGTGTTGAACAACGCAAAATCTGGTGCAACTTGTCCTATTTGAATACTCATGTTTTTATATATTTTTTTCAAAAGTAGTATAGAACTTTATTATTCCCAAACTATTCACATAACAATAAAGTCATGTGCATCCTATTTGAATATTGATTATTATTGTAAAATATATAAAACAAAGCAATTTGACAGAGCAAATAATAAATTTAGAAACCATTAATCCAATCGAGTTTTTTGGAGTAAACAATAACAAGTTTGACACCCTGAAAAAGAAATTCCCCTTGTTGAAAATATTGTCTCGGGGATCATTGATCAAAATTTCAGGTAAACCTGAGGATGTTAGCATCGCCTCAGAACGCATTCAATTAATTATTCAATATTTAGAGAGGAATGGACATATGTCTGAAAATTATTTTTCTCAATTGCTAGGAGATGAAGATGGAAATTTGAATGAAAAAATAACCGATGAAACAGGAAATGATGTAATTGTTTTTGGACACAATGGAAAAATAATAAAAGCAAAAACAAGAAATCAAAAATTATTAGTGTCTAACTCTGATAAAAATGATATCATGTTTGCTGTTGGTCCTGCAGGAACTGGTAAAACATACACCGCAGTTGCATTGGCTGTTAGAGCGTTAAAAAATAAAACAGTTCGTAAAATAATATTAACTCGTCCGGCTGTAGAAGCAGGTGAAAGTTTAGGTTTTTTACCAGGAGATTTAAAAGAAAAAATAGATCCCTATTTGCGGCCATTATATGATGCATTAGATGATATGTTGCCTCCGGATAAATTGAATTATTACATGACGAATAGAATCATAGAAGTAGCGCCATTGGCTTATATGAGAGGAAGAACATTGGATAATGCGTTTATTATTTTAGATGAAGCACAAAACACTACCGATTTACAAATTAAAATGTTTTTAACTCGTATTGGGCCCTCAGCCAAAGCAATTATTACTGGAGATATGTCGCAAATAGATTTACCTAAAAACCAACAAAGTGGTTTGGGTAGAGCTATTCGGTTATTACGTAACATTAATGGAATTGCACACATCGAGTTGGATGGAGAAGATGTTGTTCGTCATCGATTGGTAAAAGCAATAATAAAAGCTTACGATACGGATAATCAGGCAGAAAATGAGAAGAATGAAAAAAAGAAATAGTGTTTTC
>CANHJA010000206.1 GCA_947460795.1 Bacteroidota bacterium
ATTTAAAAATTGGGCATGCAACATCCTTTCACACAAAAATGTAAAAAAAATACTCGTTACGATGATTTTGAAAATAAATGTTTTTTGAATACCCACAAAAATAATTAGAACTCAAAAGTAATTCAACACAGCCTATATTTCTCCTAATAATTCCTTAAAGATCAAAGCCATTTTAGGAGCTGCAATATTAGCAGCTTCCAAAACTTCTTCGTGCGTAATTACATTCATTTCTTCTCGGATTCCTAAATCGGTTACTACACTCATCCCAAACACTTTCATACCACCATGAATAGCAACAATAACTTCTGGCACGGTGCTCATACCAACAGTATCACCACCAATTACGTGCAACCAATTATATTCTGCTTTTGTTTCAAATGTAGGTCCTTGCAAGCCAATATACACTCCATCATACACCAATATGTCATTTTTAGCTGCAATTGCTTTTGCTTTTGAAATCAATTCTAGATTATAAGGTTCAGTCATATCTGGGAAACGAGGCCCAACGGTTTCATCATTTTGTCCTCGCAACGGATGTTCAGGAAACAAATTGATATGATCATTGATAATCATCAAATCTCCAACTTTAAAGGCTTTATTCATCCCTCCGGCAGCATTTGAAACCATTAATAATTCGCACCCCAATTGCTTCATTACCCTAACTGGGAAAGTTACTTCTTGCATGGTATAGCCTTCATAATAATGAAAACGACCACTCAACATCACCACTTCTTTTCCGTTTAATTGACCAAACAACAATTTTCCGCCATGCCCTTTCACCGTGCTCGTAGGAAAATTTGGAATTTCCTCATAACTTAAAGAAAGACTTACTTGTAAATCATTCACTAAACCACCCAATCCACTTCCTAAAATTATTCCAGCTTGTGGTTTTGTATTTGTTTTCGATTGAATAAAAGCTACTGTTTCATTCAATTTAGCTACATCTAAGTTTTTCATAATTAAAATTTTATTTTATAGATATTGGTAGGAAATTTCTATTGCAGACAACCTACTATATTTAAATGGAAATGTTAGTTTGTGTAATTATTTGCTTGTGCGTTTAATGACAATTTTGAAATGATAGATGAAAGTATTTTACGCAATTGATCTACTTCATCTAACAAAAAATCTCGTTCCTCAGATTCATCGAAATGATGCAGCCAGTAAATAGTTTCTTTCGATTCTTTTCGGGCAATTTTCATTTTATGAATCAAATTATCTTCTCCTAATTTCTCATTGGCTTCAATTATATTGGATCCAATTGCGGCACTCGATCGAATGACTTGTAAAATATAATCTTGATGAATCATATCTTGTTTAACATCGCTGCAATAAGATTTGACATTTAAAGAAAACTCCAAACATCTATTTTCTAATTCATTAAAACTATTGACTCTATTGCTCATTGATTGAATTTTTCTCTCAAATTAACTTTCTCTTGGAACAATTTGTGCCATCAAATCTGCCTCGCAAACCAATTTATTGCCAACATAAGCCGTTCCTTTCATTTCACAAATTCCTCTTCTTATGGGAGATGTCAATTCTAATTTCATAATCAACGTATCGCCTGGAACTACTTTTTGTTTAAATCGAGCATTGTCTATTTTCAAGAAGTACGTATCAAATTTCTTTTCTGGACCTCCTTGATTATTTAAAACCAATACGCCACCCGTTTGTGCCAATGCTTCCAAAATTAATACCCCTGGAAAAACAGGATTGTCTGGGAAGTGCCCAGTAAACATAGGCTCATTAAATGTAACATTTTTTACACCCACAACATGGGTATCGCTTAATTCAATAATTTTATCTACCAATAAAAAAGGATAGCGATGAGGCAATAATTTTGAAATATAATTGCAATCAAAAATAGCTGGAACCGTTGGGTCATACACAGGAACATCCAACATGCTCTTGTTCTTTTTAATATAATCTTTAATTTTTTTAGCCAATGCGACATTGGCTTTATGACCTGGTCGGTAACCAATAATATTTGCTTTGATAGGATACCCTATCAACGCTAAATCACCAATAATATCTAATAATTTATGTCGAGCTGGCTCATTTGAAAAATGCAATTGCAAATTATTCAAAATACCTTCTTGTACAACTTTGATATTCGGTTTATTAAAAATAGTAGCCAACTTAGCCAACTCCTCTTCTCCTAACACTCTGTCTACAACCACAATGGCATTGTCTAAATCACCTCCTTTAATTAAATTATTATTGAATAAATATTCTACTTCATGTAAAAAACAAAATGTACGACAAGGCGCAATTTCGGTTTTATAATCTTTTAAACCCTTCAAATAAGCATGTTGTGTTCCAATAACATTCGAATTAAAATCAATCATCGTAGTGATTTTATATTCTGTGCTAGGGGTTGCAACCATTTCCACATTTTTCTCATCATCAGTGTAAGAAATATTTGTGTCGATCGAAATGTAGATCTTTTTAGCATCTTGAGCCTCAATTCCTACTTTTTCAATTTCTTTCACAAATGCAATGGCACTTCCATCCATAATCGGAATTTCTTCCCCAGTTAATTGTATCAATGCGTTGTCAACATTCATACCTACCAATGCAGATAAAATATGTTCAACAGTGGCTACACGAGCTCCATTTTGTTCCAATGTAGTCCCTCTAGAAGTATCAACAACTAAATCTACATCTGCTTTTATAATGGGTTCATTTGGTAAATCAACTCGTTGAAATTTAAACCCAAAACCAGCACTTGCAGGTTTAACGGTCATTGTACATTTAACGCCAGTGTGTAAACCAACGCCTTCTACAATAAATTCATTTTTTAATGTATGTTGAACAGATGGACTCAATTCTTTACTCATTGTTATATCCTAATTTTATTTGTTATTTTTTAATTCATTCAAAGCCTTTTCAAGCTCATATATTTTCTTTTGCAAATCGGGTAAATTTCTATACACTATTTGGCTTTTCAATGAGGCTTTATAGTCGTAGGCGGGCGATCCTGTTAAAGACAATCCCTTTTCTTTTATTTCTTTTGCAACGCCACTTTGTGCATTTATTTTCGTTTGATCTGCAATTTTAATGTGCCCTACAATACCGGCTTGTCCACCAATCATACAATATTTGCCAATTTTAGAACTACCCGAAATGCCTACTTGCGAAGCGATCACAGTTGCATTGCCAACTTCTACATTGTGTGCTATTTGAATTAAATTATCCAATTTTGCACCCGCTTTTATAATCGTAGAACCCATAGTGGCTCTATCTATTGTGCAATTTGCACCAATTTCTACATGGTCTTCAATTACTACATTTCCTATTTGAGGAATTTTTTGAAAAGCACCATTTTCAAAGGCAAAACCAAAACCATCACTTCCAATAACAGTGCCTGCATGAATGATTACATTATCACCAACCACACAATCTTTATATATTTTAACCCCAGCGTAAATAATTGTATTGGCTCCTATTTTTACATTGTCTCCTAAATATGTATTCGGATAAATTTTAGCATTTTCACCTACTATTACATTTTCACCTACATAGGTAAAAGCTCCTATGTATACTTTTTCACCCACAGTTGCGGTAGACGAAATGAAAGAAGGTTGTTCGATTATTTCTTTGGGCTTTGCCGCGGTATATTGCTCGTAGGTTTTTAACAACAACGCAAATGAAGCATAGGCATCTTTCACACGAATTAATGTAGCCGATACCTCTTTTTTCAAAACCAACGTATCATTCACTAATACTACAGACGCTTTTGTTTCGTATAAATAATCTTCGTATTTAGCATTGGCTAAAAAACACAAATCTCC
>CANHJA010000207.1 GCA_947460795.1 Bacteroidota bacterium
ACACGCTTGGCTTAATAGCACAAAAAACGATTGAAAAATACGGATTGCAATTTTTAATTATCAATCAATTTGCAACCAATCCTGAACGAGACAATGTGATATATAAAATTTTCTCAACAGAAAGTACAATTTCCTTCGATGAAGTTTGGGCTTTGATTGATGGATTTAGTACCAACTATTTTTTAGATCGATTTAGTAAAGAAATTGCTACCGAAAAAAGACTAAATGTTAAACGGTATTATCAGCTATTTACGGCAAAATTATTAATGAAAAAAGGAGGGTATAAAGAAGCTCAATCCTATTTAGAAAGTATTTTAAACGATCGTTCAATTGACCAAGAATTTGAAAAATTATTTTTAGCGAGAGTATATGAATCACTTGTCATTTGTGAAAAAGAATTGAATGACAAAATTGACTCAAGACTTGTTACTCTTTTCTATAAGACCTACCCTAGTTTAGTTCCGTTTAGCGGAATAGCCATGCCTATGCGTTTACACAGCAATGAAAAAACTGAAAATGAAAAAATAATTATCAAGCAACTCAAATCTTCTAATATCAATTGGGTAACCAATGTTTCAGCTAGTGCAATTGATGTATACATTCAATTTTCGCGCAAAGGAAATTTAAACTTGGTTGAATATTCTGTGAGAAATAAAAATGAAATGCTAATTACCCCTACTTCTTTTTCCTATGACAACAGCACGATGGAATGGGTTCCAAAACAATTGTGTTTTTACATTTTTAATGTTGGGAATTCTGACAAAGGCATTAACATGAAGTAAATAATTTTAACTTATAAACATATAGTTAGTCTAAATGAAAAAATTTATGCGAAAATTCTTACTCTTTATTAGCTTAATCTTTATTTCATTTTCATCAAAAACGCAATCCCTTTACTTCCCACCAACAACAGGAAGTACATGGGACACCATATCTCCAACTACTTTAGGCTGGTGTGATGACAGAATTGATTCTCTATATCAATATTTAGAAAGTGCTAATTCAAAGGCTTTCATTATATTAAAAGATGGCAAAATCGTGCTAGAAAAATATTTTGGTACGTTTACTAAAGACAGTGTTTGGTATTGGGCCTCTGCTGGAAAAACGATTACCTCATTAATGACAGGAATAGCACAACAAGAAAATTTTTTATCTATAAATGATACAACCAGTAATTATTTGGGACAAGGCTGGACAGATTGCATACAAGCAAAAGAAAATAAAATAACTATAAAAAATCAACTAACAATGACTTCAGGCTTGGATGATGGCGTAATAGATAATCATTGTACAATTGATACTTGTTTGAAATATAAAGCTGATGCAGGCACGCGTTGGGCATATCACAATGGGCCATATACATTGCTTGACGATGTAATTTCTTCGGCTACTGGTCAAACACTGAACAGTTATATCAATCAAAAATTAAAAATCCCAACAGGAATGAATGGGTTATTTATACAACCATCATTTGATAATGTTTTTTGGAGCACTCCAAGAAGTATGGCACGTTTCGGATTGCTTATTTTAAATAAAGGAAAATGGAATACAACTCCAATATTAACAGATTCGAATTATTTTAATCAAATGGTGAACACCTCTCAAGCACTCAATAAATCTTATGGATATTTATGGTGGTTAAATGGGAAATCTTCTTTAATGGTGCCTAACTCTCAAATGGTATTCCCGACAATGATTTGTCCTTCTGCTCCAAATGACATGATCGCAGCAATTGGGAAAAATGGGCAATTAATCAACGTAGTTCCAAGCCAAAAATTAGTATTTATTAGAATGGGCAATGCAGTGGACGGAAATGATGTTTCATTTTTATTAAATGACACCATCTGGCAAAAAATGAATCGTTTGGTTTGTAATTCTAATTCTACAAATGTTATTAAGCAAGAAAAAAATATTGTCATTTATCCTAATCCAGCAAAAGAAATTATGACTATTCAATATGAAAATCAATATTTTGATGTAGAATTATTTGATATTGTAGGAAATAAAAAAAGGTCAAAAACAAGCTGTTACAGTTCAGATTGTATACAAACAAAAGATTTTAAAAATGGGATTTATTTTCTACGAATTATCTCAGATAAAAAAGTCATTAGTTATCAAAAGATAATTATTTCACATTAAATAAAAAAAGTTTCAATTAAATTGAAACTTTTTAAACGAATTTATTGAATGTCGATATTAGTATCTAATTAATATCTTTTATATAATTTATAGCTGATTGATAAGCTGTTAATTAAGTACCAATCTTTATTGCTTGAATTTCCACGTTGCTCACCTAAATATGAACTGGTAAGCTCTTTCCCAAAAATTTCGTCTCCCCTGTATGAAAGCTCAGCAGCTAAACTTCCTTTTTCTGTAGCTAAAACAGATAAATCGGTATAATTACCACTTACATCATCTAAATAATCTGTAAATGTTTTTCTGGCTCCCATTTCATATGCAATGGTAAGCTCTGGAGTTACTTGATATTTGAATCCAAATCCAAAAGGCAATGCCAATTGAGTTAAACGATAATTTTGTTGTGCATTTATGCTTGTATTTTGTCCTTCAGTTGACAATGGTTGCAATGCAATCCATTGGCCATTATAATAGGTTTTAGGGTTGAAGTGAAATACATTTAATCCACCATAAATGAATGGTGTAAAATTATAATGCCTGATATCTCCTTGTTCTATAAATCGGTTGAATGGCAATAAATTCAATTCTCCTACTACGCCCCACTCTAAAACAAAAGATCTAAAATTTAAATTTCTATTTAATTGATCTTGTACAGATGTTCTTGAATCATCCCCACTAATCCTAGCATAATTTACAAAGCCTTTAATTGCTGCCATTGGGTGTAAATTTCGCTTAGCAAAAATACCTGTTGAAAGTCCAGTCCATTTATAAGTTCTGTCCTTCGGCTGCATATCCCCTAGATAATTACTGGTACCAATATTATAGCCAAATTCTGTACTTTGCTGCGCATTGCAATAAAAACTAATAGCTGCTAAAAAAGAACCGATTATTATTTTCTTCATCATATTTACATTTTATTAGCGTAAATATAATAAAAGGAATTTTTAAATATCCTATAAATGACCGATTATTTTACACGTTAAATCTGAAATGCATGATATCACCATCTTTAACAATATATTCTTTCCCTTCAATTCTTAATTTACCTACTTCTTTGCAAGCTGCTTCAGATTTATATTGAATGAAATCTTCGTATGAAATAACTTCTGCTTTGATAAACCCTTTTTCGAAGTCGTTGTGAATTACGCTTGCTGCTTGAGGTGCTTTCCAACCATTCATAATGGTCCATGCTCTTACTTCTTGCACACCCACAGTAAAATATGTTTCAAGATTTAATAATTTGTAAGCAGATTGAATTAAGCGATTTAAAGCAGGTTCTGTCATTCCGTATTCTTCCATAAACATTTGTTTATCTTCATCATTTTCAATTTCTGCAATTTGAGCTTCTGCATTGTTACACATCACAATTACTTGAGCCCCTTCATCTTTCACACCTGCAATCAAAGCCTCCGAAAATTTATTCCCAGTGTGCATGCTTGCTTCATCTACGTTGGCAATATATAATACTCGTTTGTCTGTCAAACAATTTAAATCTGCAATGGCCAATTTATCTTCTTTTGATAAACCTAAACTTCTGATATTTTTTCCATCATCCAATGTTTTTTTACAAAGCATTAAAACTTCTAATTCTGCTTTTGCTTTTGGATCGTTCTTAGATAATTTTTCTA
>CANHJA010000208.1 GCA_947460795.1 Bacteroidota bacterium
GATTATTTAGTAAACATTTTGCTTCAATACATGCAATTTTTTATACAAATTGAATGAATTTTAAAGCTCAGTTAAATTTAAAAGTACGTTTATATTAAATGGTAAGTGATAAAATAATGAATTTCAATTATAGTTCATATTTACTACAAGTTTTTGTAGTGATCATTTTATTCGCCTCTTCCATTCATTCATTTTCTAAAAATAAATCGAGCGCACTATTTTGGGGTACTCCCATGCAACATGGAAACTCAACCTATAACGCAACTAAAATGGCCAATACTTTTTTTATAAACGAAAATAAAGGTTGGGCTGTAGGCAATGAAGGCACTATTTTAAATACGCTGAATGGTGGAAAAACGTGGTCAACACAAATTTCCAATACACTGGAAAATTTATCTGCAGTTTATTTTACTTCCGCGAATGAAGGTTGGACTGTAGGATCGAATGGCATTGTATTATACACTCAAAACGGTGGAGAGACTTGGATTGTTCAAAATCAAATTGTATTTCAAGACCTTTGGTCGGTATACTTTACCAACAAGCTATCTGGTTGGATTGTGGGCAGCAATGGAAAAATTTTACACACAATCGACGGAGGAAAATCTTGGGCAATTCAAAATTCAAACTCTACACAAGCTTTATACAGTATTGTTTTTACTTCTGAATTAAATGGATTCGCAGTTGGCTTTGCCGGCACAATTCTGCATACACAAGATGCTGGAAAAACATGGACAATACAAACTTCTAATTGCAGGGATTTATTGCATTCGGTTTACTTTATAAACAATTATGAAGGCTATGTAGTGGGCAATAATGGAACGATTTTAAAAACAAATAATGCGGGTGCAACTTGGACTAAACAAACATCCAATACAAATGTTTTTTTACAAGCAGTTTTTTTTACTTCACCTAAAAATGGATATTGTGTAGGTACTTCAGGTACTATATTAATCACAAAAGATGGGGGTGAAAATTGGTCAACTCAAATTAGCAATACCAATCAAAATTTATATTCTATCTATTTTTCATCTCCACAAAAAGGATGGATTGTGAGCGACTATGGTCCCATTTTAGCCACTGTAAATGCGGGTGAAAATTGGTTTGAACAATCACAAAATTCCTATGCAGGCTTAAATGATTTATTTTTTATCAATGGGAAAAAAGGCTGGGCAATTGGAGAAAATGGCATGTTATTGAATACCGAAAACGGAGGTAATACCTGGGACATTAAACCATTAGAATCGCATTTAGATTTTAATGCCATGCAATTTACGAGCCCTACGCAAGCAATTGTAGTGGGTGACAGCGGCGTTATTTATTCTACACTAAATGGTGGAGAAAATTGGCATTCTCAAAAATCAAATACGAAAAAAAATATACATTCGGTTTATTTTAATACGTCGTCACAAGGTATTCTTACAGGTGACAAAGGACTGCTATCCATAACAAACAATGGTGGAAATACTTGGAGCCAAATTGAAAGCAATACCACCAATAATTTACGCGCTGTCTTTTTTAATAAAAACAAAAAAGGTTGGATTGTGGGCGACAATGGCACTATTTTATTTTCAATGAATGGAGGAGTCAATTGGACAATGCAAACATCCAGAACTACAAAAAATTTACGCAGTGTATATTTTACTTCTGAAAAAATAGGTTTTGCAGTAGGTGACAATGGATTGTTATTATCCACAAAAGATGGAGGGTTACATTGGTATAAAAGACAATTAATTGAAAACGAAACCCTGCATTCTATTTATTTTTCTTCTCCCAAAAAAGGAATTATTGTGGGCGACAATGGAACTATTTTTTCATCAACCAATGAAGGAAAATCTTGGGAGAAAGAAGCATCCGGAACCAGTCAATCTTTACGCAACGTATTTATTTTAGACGATACTTTGGCTTGGGCTGCCGGCGAAAATGGCACCCTTATTTTGTATAACAACATGCAACCGATATACAACATCATTCATGACTTTACCATTGAAAAAGAAAGTACCATGGATATGATTTCTTGGAAAAGTGATTTTGAAAAAAACAACAAATGTTATAATCTCGAACGAGGGAAAGACAGCATTCATTTTGAAACTTTAAAAACCATTGCGTCCAAAGCAAAAGGCGGCAGCAGCAATGTGCCAATTGATTATACATTGATTGATGAAAAACCAATGGAAGGCAATAATTATTATCGATTAACACAAACTGACTTGGATGGAAGAACTGCCCTTTCGAGTCCAATTAAATCAATTTATTGGGAACCCCATGTTTCAAAAATTGTAGTCAATTACAATTCATCAATGTATGAAATAGAAATTTTGTACGACATAAAAATGAACAGTGTCATCAACATAAAATTACTGGATGAAAGTGGACGCATCATGAAAGAATCGACCACCATAGCCAACAACGGTGCCAATGCTCAAAAGATGGATATCTCTTTAGAAAATGAAGGAGAGTACAAATTAGAAATCCGAATAGACAATGACTTAATTACAACCAAAGGAATAAAAAAATAATCCATTTCTATTGATTGGATTATTTGAAAGCACTACTCCACTATTTCTCCTATCAGCGTTCCTGAAGTACACGAAACAATTTTCACTTGTACATAATCGCATTTTTGGGCATTGCCTTTCGGGAAAATAACCATCTTGTTTTTATCTGTACGGCCACACAATTCATTTTCGTTTTTCTTCGACGGTCCTTCCACCAACACCTCAAACGTTTTACCTACATCGGCTAAATTACTTTCGTGGCTAAAACCTCGGTGCAATTCAATGACTTCACTCAAACGACGGCTTTTAATTTCTTCGGTCACATCGTCTTCATATCTACGAGCAGCCAAGGTTCCTGGTCGCTCACTGTATGAATACATATATGCCAAATCGAATTTACATTCCTTCATTAAGTCCAACGTTTCTTGTTGATCTTCTTCCGTTTCGGTACAAAATCCGATGATTAAATCGGTACTTAAACCACAATCCGGAATGATTTCTTTAATGCGTTTTACTTTATGCAAATACCATTCTTTGGTATAATTTCGATTCATCAATTGCAAAATACGAGTGCTACCACTTTGCACGGGTAAATGAATGTAGTTGCAAATATTATCATATTTTGCGATGGTATACATCACGTCATCGGTGATGTCTTTTGGATGCGACGTGCTAAACCGAACCCGTAATTTGGGATCAATTAATGCCACTCGTTCCATTAAGTTTGCAAACGTGACTACTTCTGTATTGTCGGCATTTTCCCAACGGTAACTGTCTACGTTTTGACCCAACAGCGTCACTTCTTTATATCCGTTTTCAAATAATTCTCGTGCTTCTTGTACGATCGAATCGGCATCTCGGCTACGCTCTCTCCCTCGGGTAAAAGGCACTACACAAAAGCTACACATATTGTTGCAACCCCTCATGATACTCACAAAACTGGATACGCCATTGCCATCTAAACGAACAGGATTTACATCGGCATAAGTTTCCTCACGGCTCAATAACACATTCACTCCTTTTTGTCCGCTTTCAGCTTCAGCAATTAAGGCAGGCAAAGTTCTGTAGGCATCGGGGCCTATTACCATATCTACCAATTTTTCTTCTTCCAACAATTTATCTTTCAAACGCTCGGCCATACAACCCAAAACCCCAACTAATAGGTGTTTATTGCGTTTTTTAAACCCTTTAAAA
>CANHJA010000209.1 GCA_947460795.1 Bacteroidota bacterium
AAAAAATGCCGACAAAATTTTGTCGGCATTTTACATATTCTATCTAAATATTAGTTTCTAATAGACATTTCGTCCATCAACATTCTTCCACCTAACACTTTATCTACAACCCACATGATGTAACGAACATCGGCACAAATTGTTCTTTTATAACGTTTATCAAAGGCAACATCGCCACTCATTGCTTCCCAGTTTCCGTCAAAAGCACAACCAATTAATTCTCCATTTCCGTTAATTACAGGGCTACCCGAATTCCCTCCTGTAATATCATTGGTGGTAATGAAACAAGTCACTAAACCTCCTAAGCTTTTATCGGCATAAGGACCAAAGTCTTTATTTTTCAACAAGTTTACAATTTTAGGTTGTAAGTCAAATTCTTTATCTCCTGGTACATATTTCTCTAACAATCCATCAGCCATTGTATAATAATTATAAAAAATAGCATCTTTAGGTGCATAAGAACTCACTTTTCCGTAGCTCACTCTCATCGTAGAATTCGCATCCGGATACATTGTTTTTCCTTTGTTTTTTTCTAACAAAGCACCTTGATACGCTCTGTTTAAATCAAACATTTCATAATTAAATTCATTTACTTTAGGAGCATAATTGGTATTGTAATTTTGCATTACGCTCAATGCATGTACAATTGCTCCGTCTTGCATTAAGGTTTCAATATTGTCTGCATTGCACATATATTCAAACTTTGCACTGTCTAACAATATAGATTTAGCGTATACATTTTCAGTATAATTATCAAAGGTTTCTTGCCAATCATCTGAACCATATTTACCAAATACTTCATTCGTGTAAACAGCAGGCAATTGTGCTTTTGGTACATCTTGATAATACATCAAATTTAAAGCAGCAAAAACTTTTTTATCTAGCTCTAAATTAAATCCTTCAAATGCTCCTTTACGAGCTTTCAAAATACGCTTACACAATACATTGATAGAATCTTTACTAACTTCTGCATTCAATGCTTTATCAATCATATCAAAACTCATAGCGAATTTAGTGATTGCTGGAGCCATAAATGCTTCTCGATAGAAAGTAGCATGTTTTACATAAGGTTGATAAGCAGCATAGGCTTTTTGATAATCATTCATCAAAGTAGTTAATGATTTATCATTTTCCTTAGCCCAATTAAGAAATTGTTTTTCTTCTTTTTCTTTTTGAGCTAAAATATTTAAATTTTTCAATTGCTCAGTTTGACCAATAAAATACTTCCAATAATTAGCAATTTGAGCATAGCTAGATGCATAAGCTAAATCTACAGCAGGATCTTTTTCCATTTCTCCACGCATGATAGATAAACGTTTGTCACGAATTTTTACTACCGTAGGATTTGATAAATTAATTGCTTGATCTACTCCAAAAGAAGTCATGTAACGAGTTGTTCTTCCAGGGTACCCCATTATCATAGCATAATCATTGTCTTTTACTCCTTTTAATGAAACTGGTAAATGATGTTTAGGAATATAAGGTCTGTTGTTAGGAGAGTAAGGCGCAGGTTTATTATCATTGTTTGAATAAACTCTGAACATAGAAAAATCGCAGGTATGACGAGGCCACATCCAATTATCTGTATCGCCTCCAAATTTTCCTAAATTTTCTGGAGGTGTACCTACCAAGCGAATGTCAGTAAATTTTTGGTATACAAATAAATAGTATTTATTACCTGCATAAAATGATTTCACATCACTTTCATACGTACCATTTTCGTTTGCTTTTTCTGAAATTTCTTTTGCAATCACAGCAAATTTCTTTTCAACATCTGCTCCATAAGCATCTCCAATATAACTATTTACTTTAGCAGTAACATCTTCAATTCTTGATAAAAATTTTACAGACAAACCAGGACAAGGCAATTCTTGTTCTCTTGAAGTAGCCATAAATCCATTCATTAAATAATTATTGCTTACACTACTCAATGCAGCGATGTAAGAATATCCGCAATGGTGATTGGTTAAAATCAATGCTTTGTCAGATATAATTTCACCAGTACATCCGCCACCAAAATGCACAATGGCATCTTTCATGGAGCTTTTATTGATGCTGTAAATTTGTTCAGCGGTAAGTTTTAAACCCAATCGCTGCATTTCAGCATAGTTTTGAGAAATCAATAATGGCATCCACATTCCTTCATCTGCCTTTGCAAAAAATTGACCCGAAATAATTAATAATACTAATAACAGTTTTTTCATTTAAAAGAAATTTTTATTTTAAGGTTGCAAATATAATTCATGAAAATTGAACTCCTACAATAATTTGATGCATCTGTATTAAAAGGACAAGGCGCTTTCTTTTAAGGTTGTCAGTCATTTTTAGCTGAAATATGCTTTCTTCTAGATATAATTTATGGTGTGTTGCAATTATACTTTATTCTTTAAATGATCACTAAAGCGATCTGTAAATTTTTGAATTAGAATAGTTTTTTCAGAGAAAAAGGTTTTGATTTAAAAACTAACCAGCATATTTATTTTGGTGCCAAATAGTATTTTATTAAATTAAAAATTACTAATTTTAAGCCTACAAAAACATTTCCCATGTTCGAAACTTCTCGGCCAATTAAAGCGGTAGAAAAAAATACAGCAATTGCAACTAAAACGGCATACATCAATGATGTACCTTTTCAGTTTGTTCCCGGTGAAACAATTTTGACCTTTGTGCGTAGAAGTTTGGATGAAAATTTAGTGCCAACCTTGTGTGATGCACCCAATCTTGACCCATTTGGAAGTTGTAGAGTTTGTAGTGTAGATGTGGCTTTGGTGCAAAATGGCAATGCAAAAGCTATGGCTTCTTGCCATACTCCAGTAATGGAAAATGCATATATTTATCCAACGAGCAAACGCATTCAAAAATTAAGAAAAAATATTATTGAGTTGGTTTTAACCGATCATCCTTTAGACTGTTTGACCTGTGAAGTAAATAACAATTGTGAGTTGCAAACCGTTGCTGCACAAGTTGGCGTTCGGGATGTTCGCTATCCAGAAGGTAAAACGCATTTAGACAGACAAAAAGATTTGAGTCATCCATACATGACTTCTGATCTTAGTAAATGCATAAATTGTTTTCGATGTGTGAGAGCATGTGATGAAGTGCAAGGGCAATTTGTATTAAGTATGGCTGGCAGAGGATTTGACGCACATATTGTAAAAGGTTCTGGACAAACATTTTTTGAAAGCGATTGCGTGAGCTGTGGCGCCTGTGCACAAGCTTGCCCTACTAGTGCCATCAGTGACGTGTTTGAAAGCAAAAGCATAGTGGCCAAAGAAAAAACAAGAACGGTGTGCACGTATTGTGGTGTAGGTTGCAATTTGGAAGTGTCTACTGTAAATGGTGAAATTAAAAGTATTCAAGCGCCTTATGATGCTGAAGTAAATAAAGGACATACGTGTTTGAAAGGTCGTTATGCGTTTAAATTTTATGATCATAAAGAAAGACTTCGATCACCACTCATTAAAAAAAATGGAGAATTTGTTGAAGTTACTTGGGATGAAGCGTATGATTATATTGCCAATAAATTGACGGAAATAAAATCAAATTATGGTGCTGATGCCATTGGAGGTATTTCATCTGCTCGATGTACCAATGAAGAAAATTATTTGATGCAAAAATTTATTCGCACCACCATTGG
>CANHJA010000210.1 GCA_947460795.1 Bacteroidota bacterium
AGTACGAAAGATTTAGTGTTGCAACCATTGGCCTCAGCTGCTGCAGTAATGTGTCCTGAAGATTTTGAATCAGGTGTAGCAATTGTTGATATTGGTGGCGGAACAACTGATTTAGCAGTGTTTCATGAAGGCATGTTAAAACATACGGCAGTTATTCCAATTGCTGGTGTGAATATTACGAATGACATTCGTCAAGGTTTGGGCGTATTGCGTTCTCAAGCAGAACAAATGAAAACACAATTTGGAATGGCATTGGCAGAAGAAGCAAAATCAAATGCGTTTATTACTATTCCTGGTTTAAAAGGGCAACAACCGAAAGAGCTTTCAGCTAAAAATTTAGCGCACATTATTCAATGTCGTATGGAAGAAATTTTGGAGTATGTAACTTATCACTTGAAGCAATTAAACTTGATTGATAAATTACATGGAGGAATTATTCTTACCGGTGGAGGAAGCCAGTTAAAACATTTAATTCAATTAACAGAATATAAAACAGGTTTATCTGCTCGCATTGGATTTCCGAATGAACATTTAGCTGCAGGCCATCATAAAGAATTAATGATGCCAATGTATGCAACTTGTATTGGGTTGATTTTAAGAGGATATGATGATTTTGAAAGCAATCGTTTGCGTTTTATTTCTTCAAATTCAGAGGAGTCATTAAACTCAGAAAACCCTGAAGAAGAAGTGGAAGGCAGTTTTGTAGAAATGGCAAAAACATTTGAGCCCTCACCACAAGATTTTTTACGTGAAGCTTTTGGGGAGAGTGTGTTTCAATCGGAAGAACAACACAATGTTACAATAACGAATGAAACCCATTCGCACGAAATGATGTCATCTAATTTTCCTCAAACGGATATATTTGATACAATAGCAAGTCAAACTCAATATGAAGAAGAATCTCAAGAAGTTAAAGCAGCAAAAACAAAAGAGCGTACACAGCTCATCGGAAATATTTTCGGATCAGTAAAAAACAAAGTGATTTATTGGTTTGAGAATATTGATGATCAAAAATTAGATTAATTTAAAAAACTGACTAACCATATAATAAAAATAAACCCATAACATTAAACATTTTCAAAACCCATAAAATTCAAAAAAATGATTCAATTTGAGCTTCCAAAAAACGAAAATTCTAACATCATAAAAGTGATTGGTGTTGGAGGTGGCGGCGGAAACGCAGTAAATTACATGTATAATTTAGGCATCGATGGTGTCGATTTTATTGTCTGCAATACCGACCAAAAAGCATTAAACAATAGTTCTGTACCAACAAAAATACAATTAGGGCCATCGCTTACGCAAGGTTTAGGTGCTGGTGCTAATCCTGAAATTGGTCAAAAAGCGGGTGTTGAAAGTATCGAAGTGATAGAAAATTTATTAGCGAACAATACTAAAATGGTTTTTGTAACTGCTGGTATGGGCGGAGGAACAGGTACGGGGGCAGCTCCAATTGTGGCAAAAGCAGCAAAAGATTTAGGAATTTTAACAGTGGGTATTGTTACTACGCCATTTACCTATGAAGGGAAAAGACGTCAACGCCAAGCAGATGAAGGAATTAATCAATTAAGAAGTCAAGTTGATACGATTTTAGTAATTTCAAATGATAAATTACGTCAAAATTTTGGCAATATTCCGGCATCACAAGCATTTGTAAAAGCAGACGATATATTAGCGACCGCTACTAAATGTATTACAGATGTAATTAACTCTCAAGGTCATATTGTGGTTGACTTTGCCGATGTTAGTACGGTTATGAGAAATGGGGGTTCTGCTATTTTAGGAAGTGCTGTTGCCGCTGGTGAAAACCGTGCTTATGAGGCAGTAGAAAATGCTATTAATTCTCCATTATTAAATGATTGTAACATTGCAGGAGCTAAATGGGTTCTATTAAATATCAATTCGGCACATGGTATTCATGAGCATACGTTAGACGAGGTAGAAATGATACAAGCTTATGTGCAAGATCAAGCAGGTGAAGAATGTGATGTAATTTTTGGTACTGGTTTTGATGACAATTTAGGGGAGAATATCAGTGTGACAATTATCGCTACTGGATTTCAACACAACAATACAGAAAAAGCCTATTCAGCAGAAGTAAAAAAACCATATTCAGAAAGAAATAAAGAAATTTATGTATTGGGTGAGGTTACTGAAAACAATACAAGTGAAATGTCTGATAATGAAGAGCCAACTGCAAGTGTTGAAGAAACTCCAACAGCAGTTGTAGATACAATGGCGCCAACGATGCATATTATAGAAGAGCCTGCAATTCCAAATGTACTTTCAATCGGAATGGGGTTTGCAAGAACAATGATGCGACCAACTTCTCAAACAGCAATGGAAATAGACGTAGTAGAGGAAGCTAAAGTGGTATTTGAATTAACACCTGCTGCAGAAGAAACGATGTCAATTGTGGAAGAACCAATGATAGAGTTTAATGCATCTACAATTCAAGAAGAAATCATTGAAGAGCCAATTATGCGCTATGAAGAAATTACTACAGCGCCTATTCAAATGGATGTACACAATGAATTAGAAAAAATGTTTTCGACTACAATGCCAGAAATGAGCATTGAAGAAAAAATAGAAACCCCTATTCAAGACGAATATGTAACCGTTAAAGGAATTACGTTAAATCGTAGAAAAGGAAACCGTTTAATGACAGACAGTGAGCTTGAAGCTGAAGCTAATTTTGAATTGCAAAAACGTGCATTTGATGATCGTGCATCTAAGCTTCGCTCAATGAGTTTTAATGTAAACAAAGCAGATATTGATAACGATGAAAGCAATATTCCTGCTTATATGAGAAGTGGATTGCAATTAGAAAGTCATCCAGCATCTAACGAAGAAGTTTATTCAAACGTCAATGTTTTAGATGGCAATCAAAATAATTCTCCAATTACTAATAGAAATAGTTTCCTTAACGGAAAAGTGCCTGATTAATATTTTCAGATTTTGTTTTTAGACGAAAGAGGACAGCGAAAGTTGTCCTTTTTTTTATTTCTTCTCGTTACATTAATGATAAAGAAATAAATTTACATAGCTAATGATAGTTGGAGCGTTGGGGTTATTTTTCTAAAATTGACAATTCGACGAGGTCTATTCCTTTTGCTTATATGAAATAAATGATTTTGTTAGTTCATTTTTCTAAAGTTATCTATATTTGGAGCATGCTATTTCTTTTTCATTGATATAGATGAACTGCACTTTTGAAGTATATTTTATAGATGAAATTAAGAAATTTAAATTGAATGATTTTAAAAATTATTTACAAAGAAATATAAAATATAAGAACATGAATGCACAGATAGACAAAATCAGAAATGCCATAGAACCATTAAGACAACAAATTATTAATCACAAAGTGTATTCAGTCATCAGTGATATAGAAGATTTGAAAATTTTCATGCAATATCATGTATATGCAGTTTGGGATTTTATGTCTCTTTTAAAAACTCTTCAAAATAATTTAACATGTACTTCAGTTCCGTGGTTTCCAAAAGGAACAGCAGAAACACGTTACTTAATAAATGAAATTGTAATCGGAGAGGAGTCTGATGTAGATCTGAATGGAGAAAGAAAAAGTCAT
>CANHJA010000211.1 GCA_947460795.1 Bacteroidota bacterium
CAGTAGTCGATTGATCATCTAAAAAATCGTAATAACTCGTGGTGTGGGTATTTTTTTGAGTAGCTCCCGGATTGTGTGTGATCGCATAATAATTGCATAAATTATTTTCTGAAAGAATTTGAAAAACAGATTGGCATCCAGTACAACAAAAATCTTTGTCATCGTATTGTATGATGGTATTTTGACATACATCCCCACAATGATAACAATGAATCTTAGGGGAATTTATTTTTTGTTGCGTCACTATTTGTATTATTTTCTTTGCAAAGATGAGGCTATAATACTTTTTAAAATATGACGAATATCATGTAGTTAATATCCAAAACAGCCCTTATTAATCATATAAATGAGCTGTAGCATACAAATGCTCTTCATCGACAATCTTAATTTTCTTTTGTTCTAATTCCAAAAGACCTTCTTTTTTAAATTCGCTTAAAATTCGAATCAACGATTCTGTAGCGGTTCCTACTAAATTGGCTAGCTCTTCCCTTGACAGTATTACATTTAAGGTTACGCCATCACTCTCAACACCATATTTCTTTTTCAACGTCAACAAGGTTTCTGCAACACGTTCTCTTACAGGCTTTTGAGCTAAATCTGAAATTTTAATTTCAGCATTTTTTAGGTCATCGGTCAATAGTTTCATTATCTTTTTAGATATCGACACATTCTCGTCAATCATAGATTGAACAAGTTTTTTAGGCACATAACACAAGGTAGTTTCTTCTAAAGCAGCTGCACCACATTGGTAATTTTCATCACTAATCAATGCTCTATACCCTACAACATCAGCATCAGTCGCTAATCTTACAATTTGCTCTTTCCCCTCACTACCCCTACGATAAACTTTTATTTTTCCTTTTTTTACACAATACAAACCATGTGGCTTTGTATCTTGTAAAAACAATACTTGCCCCTTTTGTAATTGAACGATCGTTTTTTCATAATTTAATGTCTCAAATTCATTGTTAGTCAAATCTGAAAAAACAGATACTTTACAATTTGGGCATTCTCTGCAATCAAAACTACAATGACCTATATCCATTTTAAATTATTATTTTAAAGCAAGGTAAAAATACAACATGAAATGCAAAACTACTTGATTCATTAAAATGGCAATTGTATATACAAAAGCAATTCAATTATAAGCAATAAAGCATGAGAGTTTTTCTTCGTTTTATTTACTGTCGTAAGCCCATTTTATATAAGTGCTCCCCCAAGTAAAGCCACCTCCAAAAGCTGCTAAAATAAGGTTGTCTCCTTTTTTTAATTTATTTTCCCACTCCCACAAACAAAGTGGCAATGTTCCGTTGGTTGTATTCCCAAATTTTTGAATATTAATCATCACTTTGTCTTCTGAAACACCCATTCTATCACGTGTAGCGTCAATAATTCGTTTATTAGCCTGATGAGGAACTAACCAATTTACATCTTCATTTGTGAGGTTATTTCGTTGCATAATATCATATGCTACATCTGCCATATTTTTTACAGCAAACTTAAAAACGGTTTGGCCTTCTTGATACACAAAATGCTCTTTCGCCATTACGGTTTCAATAGATGCGGGACGTACTGAACCTCCAGCCTTTTGGTGCAAATGCGCTCTTCCTGCTCCATCAGAACGAAGAATGCTATCTACAACCCCGAAGCCTTCTGTATTTGGCTCTAACAATACAGCACCACATCCATCACCAAAAATGATACAAGTTGCACGGTCTTCAAAATTTAATATAGAACTCATTTTATCTCCACCTACAACAATTACTTTTTTAAATTTACCTGTTTCAATAAATTGAGCAGCGGTAGTCAAAGAGTATAAAAAGCCTGAGCAAGCTGCATTAATATCATATCCAAAGGCGTTTTTCATACCCAATTTATCGGTAATTACATTGGCAGTTGCCGGAAAAGTGAAATCGGGTGTCGTCGTCGCACAAATTAGCATCTCAATTTCCATAGGATCAATGCCTGTTTTGTCAAAAATTTGTTGAACGGCTTTCGCTGCCATGTCGGAAGTTCCTAAACCTTCTCCTTTTAAAATTCGTCTTTCTTTAATACCGGTCCTAGTTGTTATCCATTCATCATTCGTATCTACAATTTTTTCTAAATCTAAATTGCTTAACACATCTTCAGGTACATATCCTCCTACACACGTAATGGCAGCTTGTATTTTTGTCATTTTTTTTATTATTTGGAATGGTAAAGTTAATATTTTCAATGCTAAGATAATAGCAATTTTTTATTCAATAAGAATTAATCTCTATCTATTAATTTATAAAGAATTTAAATTGGCTGAAGTTTACTGTTAATTTTATTCTTAAATTCCATTTTATTTCAATTCATTCATCCTATAGGTAGCATTAATTTTTTCATAGGAAATTGCTTTATTTGAAAACAATATTTAAAGCATTATTATTGCAAAAAATAGACACATGAATAGCCCTAAAAAATGGAAAATGATTTTATTAGTTTGGTGTGGAATTTATCCATGCATAACACTCTTGTCCATTACCGTCGTGCCATTGTTAAAAAGCTTTCCCATATACCTTAAAACACTTGTCATGACAATGATTTTAGTACCAATAATGGTATTGGTTATTATTCCATCTATTCATAAATATTTTCATAATTGGTTGCGAAAATAAAAAGGGACTCCTAATAAGAGCCCCTTAAAATTGTATAGTTTTATCTTATCCAGGTATTCTTGAAATGTACTTATCCATTTCTTTCAACTGATTTACAATCATCTCATTTTTAGGCTTGCATGCTTTAGCTTTTTGATAATATAGTTTCATACCTTTGAAATCGCGTCTTTCTCCACAAATGCTAGACAATTGCAAATAAGCAGATGCTTCAGAATCTTTATCTGGCAAACCCATTGAAACTGCTTTCCGCAAGTTTTCATACGCTTCTTTTTTGTTTCCTTTTTTATAAGAAATCATTCCCAATTGCAAATAAGCACCGCCTTGCACACTTTTATCATCTATTCCTGCTTCTAAACTTTTACGAATATCACTCTCTGCATCTTCAAAATTTTCGTTCATTGTAGAAAAGTTAGATTTTAGCATATAATAGGCAGAGCGGACAGGTTTGTATAATAAATTAGGGTATTTTACTCGATTTAATAAATCTTTTGCCCCATCAAAATCACCATTTTCTACATGCTTTTGAATCAACGTAATTGGACCAATCATAAAATGTGCAACCACCATTAAAATAGCAATTAAAAAAAACAACCAACTCACATAAATACCCGATTTGGTTTGCATGGTAATAAAAACACCTAATATTATCAATAATATTGCAATTGGTAATCGGTATAAAACTAATATTCTACGTAAAAATGCCATAATTGTATTTAAGTTGCGAAACTACACGATTTTCAAAGAATATAAAAGTAGGATTATCTAATTTTTAAAAAATTTCCTGAAGGGGTTAATTTCAAAATGCTGGAAGGTGTAGAAATAGTTTCATCATCTTGCCGATGAAGTACAATGTAATCCACTTGATTTTTAATTTCACTGGCCACTGAAGCATAGATGCTTGGCGAAACAGCTCCGCTCAAATTTGCCGAAGTAGAAACGATGGG
>CANHJA010000212.1 GCA_947460795.1 Bacteroidota bacterium
CGATCTTCATTAGCCAACAATAATTGTTTGGTATCTATTGAAGCTTGAATTATTGATTTAATTTTTTCTATCATAAAAATATCTTGCGTGTAAAGATAGAACATAATGAGAAAAAAATCTTAAAGCCCAACCTAAACATATTGTAATTTAAAATAGAGATTGAGTGTGTATTAAACTATCTGAACAATTTTTTGAATTAACTTATTCCAAGTATATTTTTTCTTTTCTTCTTGAATATTCGAAATGTAAGTAGATTTATTTTGTTCAAAAAACAGTTCAATTTTTTCTGCTATAGATTGAGCATTGGGTTCTGCGATTAAACCAATTGTGTCAGGTACCAATATGGGCAATCCTCCTACATTGGTCACTATCATAGGCACTTCAAAATGATAAGCCAAGGGAGTAACTCCACTTTGTGTAGCACTTTTATAAGGTTGAATAACACAATCTGCGCAGCTTAAAAAATATTTCACATCACTGTCTTGAATAAATTCAGTGCGCATGATTAGCTGTTCTTTTATTTGATATTTATCTATTAAATCTTCGTATGCTTTAGCATCTTCATAATATTCACCAGCAATTAAAAACTGTATTGAATGCTTTTTAAAATAGTCTTGTTGTTTTAAAATATAAATAGCCTCCAATAAAGTATCAAGTCCTTTGTATTTTCGAATGAATCCGAAAAACAACATTATTTTCGTATCCAGTGGAATTTGTAAATGTTTTTTTGCCACATCAACATCCATTTTATTTCCAAAATTATCGTACAAAGGATGCGTAATTTCTTGAGCAGGCTTGTTTGTAAATTGTTTTAAATCATTTAATACACTGCCACTCATTGTGATAAAAGCATCAATGGGTTTGATAAAGTATTTTGTAAAATTAGAATCTCCTATTCGTTTTTCATGTGGTATAATATTGTCGGCAATACATACTATTTTGGTTTTTTTATTTTGTTTTACAATTCTCAAAATAGTTCCTAAACAAGGCCCCATAAAGGGAAGCCAATAGCGAACGACGATTAAATCTGGTTGTTTTTTCTTTAATTCTAAACCAATTTTTATCCAGTTTAAAGGGTTAATAGAATTTATTTTTACATGAATATCAACAGATGAAGGAGCTGGCTCAGCTGAAAATTGAGTGGTGCCGGGAAATAAAAAAGATGGATATTGCAAAGAGAAAGTATAAATGGAGGTTTCATAATTTTCAATCATAAATTCTTTAGCCATTCGCTCATTAAACGAAGCCAAACCACCTCTAAGTGGATGCGCAGGACCAATAATAATTACTTTACCTTTCATCTATATTCAATCATTAAAAAAAACAAAAGTACAAGTAGATCTTATATTAATTCAGAAATTATAATTGTAAATTTGGAAATTATAATTCTTTTTTATGACAATTACACCAGGCTCAATTAAAACAGCACAACTACATGCATATCTTTTAGGCTCAGTTTCGCCTCGACCTATTTGCTTTGCATCTACCATAGACAGTGATGGAAATGCCAATTTATCTCCATTTAGCTTTTTTAATGTATTTGGAAGTAATCCCGTAACCTTGATATTTTCTCCAGCTCGAAGGGTGCGAGACAATACAATTAAACATACATTAGAAAATTGTCATGAAACCAAAGAAGTAGTAATTAGCATGGTTAATTATGCCATGGTACAACAAATGAGTTTGGCTAGTTGTGAGTATCCAAAAGGAACCTCTGAATTTGAAAAAGCAGGATTTACCCCTGTAAAAGCGGATAAAGTAAAACCATTTTTAGTAAAAGAAAGCCCCGTTAATATAGAATGTATCGTGAAACAAATTATTGAAACCGGACAAGAAGGAGGTGCTGGTAATTTAATTATTTGTGAAATGGTAGCAATGCACATCAATGATGAAGTATTAAATGAAGCACAACAAATTGATCCAAATAAAATAGATTTGGTTGCTCGTATGGGTGGCGATTATTATTGCAGAGCCAGTGGCAGTGCAATTTTTACAGTACCAAAACCGAATATGAATTTAGGAATTGGCGTCGATCATTTGCCAATAGAAATTCGAACAAGTACCATTTTAACAGGCAATGATTTGGGTCAATTAGGCAATGTTTCTTCTATACCTGTAGTCGATGAAAATTATGAATACATTCCTAAAATAGATACCCATTCGGACGCAAAAAAATTATTAGAAGAAGGAAAAGTGGACGAAGCTTGGCAAGTACTTTTAAGGAATTAATAAAATGCTATTTTTAGATATTTGAATAGGAGCTATTTTTAATTTCGTCTCAATAAATACATTACTTATCTTCGAAACTTAGTTAATTCATGCTATAATTTGGTAGCATAAAAAATATTTTATGTATTCAATAGAACAAGAAAAAGAATTTTTACAATTAGCAAAACAATTTCAAACTACAGAAATTAATGAAAATGATTTAGCTATCGTGAGAGATATTATTGAATATGCTGATTGGAAATATTATGTTCAAGATAATCCTGTTTTGGCTGATTTAGAATATGATATTTTATTTAAAAAATTAAAACTATTTGAAGAAAAAAATCCAATTTTCATTACTCTTTCATCACCTACACAACGGGTTGCTAAAGGCTTAAATACGAGCTTTTCTTCGGTTGCTCATTTGGTACCCATGTTGAGTTTAGAAAACAGTTACAATGCAGAAGACTTGCTGGATTGGGATAGAAAATGCAGAGAGTTAAGTGGCGAAGCAACAGTCGAATATTGTGTAGAACCTAAATTTGATGGAGCTAGTATTTCATTAGTTTACGAAAATGATATATTTACAAGAGGTGCCACTAGAGGCAATGGAACAGAGGGTGATGATATTACAATCAACACAAAACAAATTCGTTCAATTCCTATAAAAGCAGCAATTAGTAAGTATAATTTAAAACAAATTGAAATTAGAGGCGAAGTAGTAATTACTAAAAATAGATTTGAAGAATACAACAATAAACTCATTGCTGATGGACAACAACCGATGGCCAATGCTCGAAACGCAGCCAGTGGAAGTTTGCGAATAAAAGATCCAAAAGAAGTCGCTAAAAGAAATTTAGATGCGTTTTTATACAATGTTAGTTATACTTCTTTGCAAGAAAATAAAACAACACATCCTCATATGCAAACTCACAGAGGCATGTTGGAATCCTTATCATCATTGGGTTTTAAAACTTCACTAGAAAACATAAAAACATGTTCTACCATTGAAGAAGTTACGAATTTTGTGCAAGAGTTTGAACAAAAACGCGATCAACTTCCGTATGAAATTGATGGTATGGTAATAAAAGTAAATCGCTTGGATTTACAAGAAAAAATTGGACAAACATCTCATCACCCTCGTTGGGCAATCGCATTTAAATTTAAAGCCCGACAAGCTACCAGTAAATTATTGAATGTAGAATATCAAGTAGGCAGAACTGGCAGTGTGACACCTGTTGCAAAAATTGAACCTGTATCTGTAGGTGGTGTTACGATTTCATCTTTATCGATGTTTAATGAAGATGTCATTAATGAAAAACAATTGATGATTGGCGATACGGTA
>CANHJA010000213.1 GCA_947460795.1 Bacteroidota bacterium
ATTTTGAAATGCCAAGCAAAGTTTTAAATAAATCAAATGCCAAAGTTCTTTGTTTTATACATAAAGTGGGTAGTGATAAAGAAGTGCTGCAGGTTGCTGAAATTGATTTACCTTAACTAAGTAAAAATATTTTATTTACTTAACAAAAATCTCGTTACTACTTTTTGTAGTTCTCTCCACAAAATAAGTCTTGTGATAGAAGCACTGTAAGATTCGTTTTCACGAGAAATTATTTTCACTTTAGCCTCATCCACATCTACTCTGTAAAGAATTTCCATTAACGAGGTTCCCTTGTTTAATAAGGATTCTATTTGTGGTTGAATTTGTGAGAATAACTCTTCATAAATAGTTTCAGCATTTCCAGAAAAATTAAATTCGATACCATATTGAGCTAAGTCTTTTTGTGTTTGTGCTGCACAATCCAATATTAATTGGGGTTTATCAAACCAGGGTTTTAAATCAGTTTCTGTTAATTTCGGAATACTTTCCATATCAGTAAAGATACCGATTATGCATAATTTTATTATAACAAATCATTTTAAGTGTCTTTATAGCAAATAACTTATATTTGAAGTTCAATATTTATACTATTTTATGAAAAAAATTATCTTACTTTTTGTGGCATTGTTAAGTTTAACATTTGCAAATGCTCAATATGAAAATACAAAAATAGAAGTTGGGCAACCAGCACCTGAATTGGAATTTCAAAATCCAAAAGGGGAAACATTGAAATTAACAGAAATTAATAACAAGCGAGTAATCCTTTTAGATTTTTGGGCTAGTTGGTGTGGGCCATGCAGAATGGCTAATCCTGATTTAGTTAAATTTTATAAAAAATACAGTGCAAAGAAATTTAAAAAAGCTAAAAAAGGTTTTACAATTGTAAGTGTATCCTTAGATAAAAATAAAGAACCTTGGATGCAAGCAATAGAAAAAGACGGTTTAATTTGGCCTTTTCACATGAGCGATTTAGGTGGTTGGCAAAGTAAGGCAGCAGCTATTTATGGCGTAATGTTTGTGCCACAAGCATTTTTAATTGATGCGAACGGAGTGGTTATTGGAAAATATAATCGTGCCGAAGATTGTGTAAAAGATTTAGAAAAATTAATGAATAAATAATGGACGCAGGCGATTCGCACAAGTTAATTATTATTACTGCTCCTTCTGGTTCAGGAAAATCTACCATTGTCAATTTTTTATTACAGCATTTTACAAATTTAAAATTTAGCGTAAGTGCTTGCACGCGGTTGCCCCGAGCAGGCGAAATGAATGGTGTAAACTATCATTTTATTTCAGCCCAAGATTTTGAAATGAAAATTCAAGAAGATGCATTTGCTGAATATGAAATGGTTTATCCAGGTAAATATTACGGCACCCTGAAATCTGAATTAGTGTCCATATGGAATCAAGAAAAATACCCTTTAGTTGATATTGATGTACAAGGTGCAATGCGCTTAAAAAAATATTATCAAGAAAATGCATTGACCATTTTTATTAAAGCTCCCTCTATAGAAGAATTAGAAAATAGATTGCGAAAACGAGGAACAGAAACGGAAGAATCTTTATTAGAAAGAATTTCGAAAGCAACAGAAGAGTTAAGTTTCTCGAATCATTTTGATCACATCATTGTTAATGACAATTTAGCATTGGCATGTGAACAAACACAACAATTGATCACTTCATTTATTCAAAAATAGTTTTTATACCAACATTTACATTATGTTATCCACGATATTATATATTATCATAACACTTATTCTCATTGGATTTTTTTCTGGCGTTGAAATTGCATTTGTTTCCACTAACAAATTAAACATTGAATTAAAAAGAAAACAAGGTTCATATGCAGGCAAGGTACTTTCTAAATTCATGGAAAATCCTGCTACTTTTATCGGTACAAGTTTGGTTGGCATTAATATATGTTTAGTGGTTTATGGTTTATTAATGACCCAATTGACAGACGTTATGTTCGATGCTGTTGGCTTGCCCCATAATGAATATTTACGATTGTTTTTAGATACGATTATTGCTACAATTGTTGTTTTGTTTTTAGCTGAATTTATACCCAAAGCAATTTTTCGTTCTAAACCAGAAACTATTCTTTCCTTTTTAACCTTGCCCATTCAGTTTTTTTACTATTTATTATATCCAATAGCACAATTGTTTGTTCGCATTTCAGAATTTATTTTGAAATATTTATTTGGTGTAAGAATAAATGAAGAAAAAACAATTTTCAGTCGAGTAGATTTAGAACAATTTGTGAAACAAATGCGTACTGGTCACGACAGCGATAAAGAAGATGACAGCAACTCTGAATTATTTGAAAATGCATTGTCACTTTCAAAAGTAAAAATTAGAGAATGCCTTGTTCCAAGAAACGAAATTGAAGCTGTGCCAATCAATACTTCAGTTGAAGAAGTGAAAAATATTTTTATTGAAACAAAACGTTCTAAATTAATTGTATACGAAGATAATATTGACAATGTAGTTGGTTATTTGCACAGTATTGATGCGTTAAAAAAACCAAAAGATATCAAGTCTGTGATGCACAGCATTCCTATGGTACCTGAGACTATGATTACGGTAGATTTATTAAATCAATTTACAAAAGAAAGAAAAAGTATTGCTTGGGTAATTGATGAATTTGGAGGAACAGCCGGTATCGTAACTATGGAAGATATTTTAGAAGAAATTTTTGGAGAAATTCATGATGAATATGACGAAGAAGAATATATTGAAAAACAATTGTCATCGAATGAATATATTTTTTCTGGCCGTTTAGAAATAGATTATTTAAATGAAAAATATCATTTTGATTTGCCTGTTGAAGATGCAGAAACCTTGTCTGGTTTTATTATAGAAAATCACGAATCCATTCCAAAACAAAAGGAGCGCATTATTATTGGCAATTATGAATTTGTAATGCTACACGTTTCAGACACAAGAATTGAAACTGTAAAAGTGAAAAATTTACAAGGAAAAAAATAAGTTCGAAATGAAAGCAATGATATTAGCTGCCGGTTTGGGCACTCGTTTAAAACCCTTTACAGAAAATCATCCTAAGGCATTGGTAGAAGTAAATAATAAACCAATATTATTGCGAAATATTGAATATTTACGAAGCTTTGGAATTAATGAAATTATCATCAATGTGCATCATTTCGCAAATCAGATTATTGATTTTATTCAAGAAAACAATATTCCTAACATTTTAATTTCAGATGAAACAGATGAAGTTTTAGAAACAGGTGGCGGTCTAAAAAAAGCATCCTATTTATTGGAAGATAGCAATCCTTTTGTGTTGATGAATGTTGATATTTTAACAAATTTGGATTTGGGCCAAATGATTTTATCGCATCAAGAAAAAAATCCAATAGCAACATTAGGGGTTAGCAAACGTGAAAGTTCTAGATATTTTTTGTTTAATGAAAAAAATGAATTGTGTGGGTGGAGAAATAAAAATACGAATGAAGAAAAAATCAGTCAAAAAGAAATCAACTATACTGAATTTGCTTTTAGTGGAATACATATCATCAATCCTAC
>CANHJA010000214.1 GCA_947460795.1 Bacteroidota bacterium
ATCCAGGGCACTTATTGGGTTTCTTTTCAGTTTTCAATACAAATTCTATCAAAGATGTTACGATGCATAAAGGAGGATTCCCTTCTAATTATGGAGGCAGGCTATCTTCGGTGTTGGATATCAGAATGAAAGACGGAAATAAAAATAAAATCCAAACAGAAGGTTCTCTAGGATTGATTTCCTCAAATTTAACCATTCAAGGACCGATTTATAAAGATAAAGTTTCATTTATTTTGAGTGGTAGAAGAACCTATATTGACAAAGTTTTTTCATTGTTTAAAATGTCTATTCCTTATTATTTTTATGATGTAAACGCAAAGTTGAACTGGACAATTTCAAAAAGAGATAAATTATTTTTTAGTAGTTACACCGGAAATGATGTGTTGAAATTAGATATGGGAGGAGATCAGTCAAAAGTTACTTCATCCGAATTAGATACTAAAATAGGTTCTCGCCTTGGAAATTTTACAACTACAGTAAGGTGGAATCATATCTTCAAAAATCCTAAATTATTTTTAAATACGTCCTTGTTGCAAACTCGTTTTAGATACAGTGTTTCGGGTATATTAGGAACCGAGTCTTTAAAATTAGAATCGCGTATTCAAGATTATGGGGTAAAAATGGATTTTAATTACAACCCTAATCCAAAAAATCAAATTCGATTTGGATTGGAATGTATCAATCATACGTTTAAGCCCAATTCGTTTACAACAAATAATATGTTATTAGATTCAATTGCAGGGGGGCAATTTCGTAAAATCAATTCAACAGAAACTGCATTATATGCTTTAAATGATTGGGAAGTAAATAGTAAAATTAAAATAAATTATGGTTTAAGATACTCTACCAATGTTACCGAACAAACATTTTATTCCGGATTAGAACCTCGTTTTAATATTCGATATCAATTGAATGAAAAAAACTCAATCAAGGCTTCTTATTCTCGAATGAAACAATATATGCATTTAGTTTCAAGCAGTTCAATTTCTCTTCCAACTGATTTGTGGTATCCTGTTACAAAAACAGTCAAGCCACTCTCTTCTGATCAAGTAAGCTTGGGTTATTATACTGGATGGGATAAATTGAATTTATTATTTAGTACAGAAGTTTATTATAAAAAATTACACAATTTAGTAGAGTATAGAGAAGGCGCTGTTTTATTATTAAATAATAATTTTGAAAATGAATTAGTGAGAGGCGATGGAGATGCGTATGGAGTAGAATTGTTTTTGAATAAATCGCAAGGTCGATTTACTGGATGGTTAGGCTACACATTGTCATACTCTACTCGTCAATTTGATGAATTAAATAAAGGAAAAACCTATTACTCAAAATATGATAGAAGACATGATGTTTCAATAGTTGGAATGTATGATATAACCAAACGTTTATCTGTTTCAGCAGTGTGGGTTCTGTCAAGTGGAAGTCCGTTTACCGCCAGAATAGGTCAGTATATTATTCCAAATCCTGGATATAATGGAGTGACAGTTGTGCCTGTGCACAGCGAAAGAAATGCTCATCGTCTTTCAAATTCACATCGACTCGATATTGATTTTACGTTAAAAAGAAAACCAACAAGAAAATGGTCGGGTGAATGGCATTTTAGTGTATATAATGCTTATAATAGAACCCAACCCAATCGAGTTCGAATCAATGTAGTCGATGGTCAATACAAATATCAACAAGTCGGTTTATTTGGAATCATTCCTTCAATCAGCTATAATTTTAAATTTTAATAAATAATCAAATTAATATTATGAAAACAATCAATAAAATTTCAATCCTACTTACTGCTTCTTTCGTGTTTTTTAGTTGTAAAAAACCATTGGATATAAATATTCCAAAAGCAAAATCGCAGTTAGCTATTTTTAGCCAAATTATACCGAATCAACTGGTTGCAATAACAGTGACTCGAACATTTACAGCATTAACAGACTTAACCTCATCTACATCATCAGACAGTTCAATAAATGGAGTATTGGTTAGTAGAGCATTGGTCACTTTAACACACAGCAATCAAATAGATACTTTACAAAAAATAACAGATGGTTTGTATGGCTCAGTCAATACAAATTTTATTACAGGTGAATATTATGAATTAAATGTGTATGATTCAACCAGTGGGGATCACGTAAAATCATATGCCCAAGTTTTACCAATCGTAGAGGACTCATTAAAAATTACAGTAGATCGAAGTACAACTGATACTACCTTTTTAATCAATTGCAAAGTGAAAGATCATCCTGGAGTGCAAGAATATTATTATATCAATATTACCAATACAGGAAAAATTGGGATGCTCAATCAAGTCGCTGATTTTTTCTCAACAATTAATTCTGATCAAAACTTTATTTTAATGTCTGATAAAGATGCATTGAATGGGTCTGTAAAAATCGCATATACAAGCGATGTAATTCGAGATTCTTTGGCATCAGCACTAAATAAAGACAGCATTACTATTGTAATAGCAAGTATTTCAAAAAGTTATTATGATTTTTTAGATGCATATAAAAAAGGGAATTCATTTTTTTCTCAAATATTAGGCGAGCCAATAAATTATCCCTCAAATATAGAAAATGGAGTCGGCGTTTTCACCGCACATATTCCTAAGTTTTATTATTTAGATTTAGGAAATTATTAAAATAGGTCTCAAAACGAAAATAAGGATTATTATTTAAATAGGAATATAAAGTTGTTTTTTTTCATTCTTGAAAATCTATGCTTTTTTAAGCTGTCATTATCAACAACTTTTGCTAATAATACCCCAATTTTACAAGTTATTCACCTATTTTTCTATAAAATCAATCCTTTTACGTAGATTGAAAAACCAAATTATTATTATTTAAAATAAATTGTATATTCGCACGTTCTAAAATGTACATTAAATAAGTTAAAGACATGCAATTAAAAGGTTTGATCAGGTTATTTACCATAGCCCTAATATTAATCTCTCTATTCCAACTTTCGTTTACGTTCGTCGTAAAAAACTTTGAGAAAAAACAAGCTTCTAAAATAGAAAGCCGTGTAAAGAGTGAAAATCCAGAATTAAAAGATGAAGCACTTAAATTAGCTATTGATGACAAATTACGTTTTCAATTAGACAGTTTAACAGATAAAAAAATCTATAACTTAGGTTTTACAAGCTACACTTATCAAGAAGCAAAAGAGCAAGAGTTAAACCTTGGTTTGGATTTGCAAGGAGGTATGAACGTGGTCTTAGAGGTTAGCTTAAACGAATTAGTTCGTAATTTAAGTAACAACCCTAAAGATCCAGCATTGAATGCAGCGATTGCTCAAGCAGAAAAAATGAAAGCGAATTCGCAAGATGATTTCATTACATTATTTGCTGAAGCTTATAAAGCACAAAATCCTAATGGACAGTTGGCGCCTATGTTTGCAAAACCTTCTTCAAAAGAATTAACCATTTCATCATCGAATGAAGCGGTGGTGAAAAAATTGAAAAATGATGCAAATGCAGCGATTCAAAGCACTTACAAAGTGTTAGGAAAAAGGATTGATAAATTTGGAGTTACGCAGCC
>CANHJA010000215.1 GCA_947460795.1 Bacteroidota bacterium
ATTTTTTATTTGGCAGGAAATAATGCCACCTAAAGTATCGCCAGCAACCCTCGTTTCTTCTACCAATGCTTGCATTTTTAATGCAGTGGCTGCATGCGGACAACGAAATTCATTTTTTTCAATATCGCTCCAGTGGAAACTTTCATTTTCCGGAATGGCAACCGTTCCTATTTGAGAAACATATGCATTCACCTCTATCGAAAAATGATGTTGTATGAATTGATGTGCAATCTCACCGGCTGCTACTAAAGGCGCAGTAATTCTAAACGAACTTCTGCCACCGCCTCTGTGATCTCTAAAACCATACTTTTGTTCGTAGGTATAATCGGCATGACTGGGTCTGTAAACTTGTTTCAAGGCATCATAATCCTGCGAACGAGCGTCTTTGTTTTTTATTAAAATACAAATGGGTGAGCCCAAGGTTTTTTGTTCAAACACACCCGAAACAATTTCTACTACATCTTCTTCATTTCTTGTAGATGAAAAATTGGTTTGATTTGTTTTTCGTTTATCAACAGCCAGTTGGATTTTTTCTAAATCCAACACCAAGCCGGCTGGCACCCCTTCTACCACACAACCAACCATGGCGCTGTGCGATTCACCAAAAGAAGTTACTTTAAAAATGCTACCGAATGAATTCATGTTTATCGTGTGTGCAATGTTTGCAGTTAGCGGTTAGGTGCAAGTGCTTATAAATATTTTAGTAAACTCCTGACATCTGACAACTAACATCTAACATCTATTTGTTATTTTTGCCCAATGCGAACATTATATTCAAATATCAAACAAATCCTTCAAATAGAGCACATTCACGAAGAAAAAAAAATAGTTAAAGGCCTCGACATGAAAACACTGCCTACTCTTGAACATGCTTTTTTGCTTGTTGAAGATGGGCTGATTAAGGATTTTGGCGAAATGAAGAACCTCCCAACAGATGTAGCAGCAGACCATACGATTGATTGCACCGGAAAAATGATATTGCCAACTTGGGTCGATTCGCATACCCATTTAGTGTACTCTCACTCTCGTGAGCACGAGTTTGTAGACAGAATAAATGGTTTAACCTATGAAGAAATTGCCAAGCGAGGCGGTGGCATTTTAAATTCGGCGAAACGCATGACCGAAATAAACGAAACCGATTTATATGAAATTAGCAAAATTCGTTTGGACGAAACCATTGCCTTAGGCACCGGCGCCATCGAAATAAAAAGTGGCTATGGCCTCTCTACAGAAGGCGAACTAAAAATGCTTCGAGTGATTCAACGATTGAAAGAAAACACAAACATTGATATCAAAGCCAGTTTTTTAGCGGCACATACTTACCCGTTGGCTTACCGTGAAAATCATGCTGCTTACATCCAATTAATTATTGAGGAAATGTTGCCTTTAGTAGCCAAAGAAAATTTGGCCGACTATATGGATGTGTTTTGTGAAAAAGGGTTTTTCTCACCAGAAGAAACCGACCAATTATTAGAAGCGGGATATAAATATGGCTTGAAACCAAAAATTCATGCCAATCAATTATACAACAGTGGCGGTGTACAAATGGGCGTAAAACACCACGCCATCAGTGTAGATCATTTAGAAACCATGGACGATGAAGAAGTAAATTGTTTGCTTCATTCCAATACCATTCCTACCCTGTTGCCGGGTGCTGCTTTCTTTTTAGCGATGCATTATCAACCCGCACGCAAGCTCATTGATGCCGGATTGCCAGTGGCCTTGGCCAGCGATTACAACCCAGGGAGTTGCCCTAGTGCCAACATGAATTTTATTCTTTCTTTGGCTTGCACACAAATGAAAATGACGCCCGAAGAAGCCATTCATGCCTGCACGCTCAATGGCGCTGCAGCCCTTGAACTTACCAACACCTTGGGCTCCATAAAAATCGGAAAAAAAGCAAACTTCATTCTCACAAAACCCATTTCGAGCTACGCCCTGTTGCCCTATTATTATGGCAATAATTTAATTGAAAAAGTAGTTATAGGCTAAGCGTGTTTCAAGCGAATTCAATCACTCATTTTTTTATTGTATTGAATGATGAGGCACCTCATTTTTTCATTTTCCGTCATTTCGAAACCGGAGCTTTGGACGGTGGAAGCAAGTTGAGGTTACTATATAAAAAAAGTATTCCGTACCCCTTAAAAAGAAATGCATTTTTAGATTTCTAATATTCGTATTGTTTATTAGTTTTGTGATGTATACCCGTTTTTAAAATAATAAACGACACATACCAATATATATTATAAACCAGGGATCGCTGAAAACTGAATTAGAGTAAGCATAAAATAAAACAGACATGTATAAACTAAATTTACTCATTGTATTGCTATTATCTACTCAACTTTGCTTTGGTCAATCGAATATCACAACTGCAACAACAAAAACCATGACGATGACCTTTGAAGGATATGAAGCAGGAGATTATCCTCATTTATCTTTTAAAGACTCAAAAACCAACGAAGATTATGACTTTAGACATTTGAGTTACAATAATTATTCTGGAATAAACTTTTTATTAGATGATGCGGAAAATAGCTTTGGACTAAAAGCAAATCCTCGATACCTTAATAAAACATTCAGAGTTGTAGCGAGTTATAAAACAGTTATGGATAATGATTTGGAAGGTAAAACAATTTATATTAAAGATTGGGTTATAGCAAGTGTCAAGGAAATAAAACCAACAGTGAGTTATACCAGTAACTATTACACAATCAATTCACAAAGAGCCTATTTTTATAATACCGCAGATTATAAAAGCAGAAGAAAAGCCTATTTAGTTTATGGCGAAGTTATTTATCCATTAGCTCGTTTAAATGGGTTTGTATATATTGAATATACCAATGCAAATAACATAGTAACTAAAGGCTGGATATCGGCTTATGATTTAAGATAAGAGATCCGTTTAAAAGCAGCATACAATTGAAAAGAAAAGTGAAAAGAGAGCGAAGGCTCTCTTTTTTAGATCTTATTTGCTAAATTTGTGCAGCAAACAAAGGTCATGAAATAAACAGACTGCTATCTCAAAACAATTTTAATAAATATCGTTATGAAAATTTTATTCGTATATATTTTATGCTTTTTATCGATTCATTCTTTTTCTCAAAATACATACACACCTGAAAAGGGATCGAAAGAAAGAAAAGAAATTCTTGATATTTTTCGGGAAGATTTTTCTACAGAAAAAAATGAAATCTTATTTAAAGTAGAGCATTTTAAAATAAATGGAAGTTGGGCTTGTGCTTTTGTAACTCCTTTAAAAAACAATGTAGAATATGGAGAGCCAAGATGGGACCTTTTTAATAAAGTTGCCGGAAAATGGAAACAAGTAAAATGGTGGAGAGGTATTAATATTCAAGATGATTTTGAATTAATAGATTTGCCAACTCCCAATGGCAGAATTGCGAAATTGATAGTAAAAAAATATCCATCATGTTCGATGAGTATTTTTGCAAAGTAAATTAAAAATGAGTTGTCAAAACATATACGCAA
>CANHJA010000216.1 GCA_947460795.1 Bacteroidota bacterium
AAAACCCATATTTATTTTCAGTTGATAAAAGACTGCATTCAACAAGGCAAACAGGCATTGTATTTATTGCCAGAAATTGCTTTAACAACACAAATCATTCGAAAACTGAGAGCTACTTTTGGCGACAAAATTGGCATTTATCATTCTCGCTTTAGCAACAATGAACGAGTAGAAGTTTGGCAAAAAATTCAACATCAAAAATATGATGTAGTCATTGGTGCGCGCTCTGCACTTATGCTTCCATTTGCTCATTTAGGATTAATAATTGTCGATGAAGAACACGATACTTCCTATAAACAACAAGATCCTGCACCTCGATACCATGCAAGAGATTCTGCAATTTATTTAGCCAATCAAGCGGAGGCTAATATTGTATTGGGAAGCGCAACACCTTCTGTGGAAAGCTATTATAATGCCAAACAAAACAAGTATAAACTTGTAGAATTGGCTGCTCGTTTTGGCGAAGGGAAATTACCTGCTATTCATTTCATAGATTCTAAAAAAGAGCAAGTAGAAAAACGCATGAAAGGCATTTTTTCGCAAACCTTGATTGATGAAATTCAAAAATCTATTCAAGCGAAAAAGCAAGTAATATTATTTCAAAACCGGCGAGGCTATTCCCCATTTTTACAATGCACCACATGTGGCTGGGTACCTCAATGTAAATATTGCGATGTGTCACTTACTTACCATAAAGTCACCGATCAATTGCATTGCCATTATTGTGGATCTAAATCGCCCATTATAAAAATTTGTTTGGCATGTGGCGGTAATCGAATATTGGCAAAAAGTTTTGGCACCGAAAAAATTGAAGAAGAAATTAAACAACAATTTCCGAATGCTCGGGTACAACGATTTGATTGGGACGCCATGCGGACAAAAAATAAATACCAAGAAATTATCCGCTTATTTGAAAAACAAGAAATCGACATTTTAGTTGGGACACAAATGGTAGTAAAAGGACTCGATTTTGAACATGTGAATTTAGTAGGTGTGCTCAATGCTGACAGCCTTTTATCATATCCTGATTTTAGAGTGAATGAACGAGTTTTTCAATTATTGGAACAAGTATCAGGCAGAGCAGGACGAAAAGATGGTGATGGAAATGTTTTTATTCAGGCGTATAAAGTGAATAACCCCACCCTATTAAAAGTGCAAGAGCATGATTTTGAAAATTTCTTTTTAGAAGAATTAGCTGGCAGGAAAGATTTTCAATACCCTCCGTTTACCCGTTTAATAAAAATAACTTTAAAACACAGGGATCAAAAAACAGTTTTAGATGCAGCACAAAAATTAGGTCTTGATTTAGCAGAACTTCCTAAAACCATATTATTTGGACCTGCTGAACCTCCTATTGCGCGTGTTAGAAATCTGTTTATTCAAGAAATATTATTGAAAATAAACCGAGATTCGGAGCACGTTAAACTAATCAAATCTGTTTTGAAAGAAAAAATTTCAATGCTGAACATCACCAAGAATTTCTCTACAGTGAATGTGCAAGTGGATGTAGATCCTTTTTAGAAATAGAATTCAATTAAGAAAATAAATACCGAATAGATGTGTAAATAAAAAAAGAGTTCTTTTACGAACTCTTTTTTTATTATTTGTTAACCATTAATCCAACTGAATTTCAATTCTCTTTCAGGGATAACCATGCGTTCTGCAATTTTTGTTAAACGATCAGGTAATTTCATTACATAATCTCTTGCTTTTTCACCATTTTCTTGAAGGTTGGTTAAGCTGTCTATTTTCCATTCGTCAATTAATTCTTTCATGATATTTACATAATCAACAGAAGTATACACACCTAAACGCTGAGCAGCATCCGAAAAATTAGCAAATGTATTTACATTTTCTCCTATTTCTCGAAGGGCTTGTGCTGGCATTACAATTTTTTTACGCATCATATCTTCAAACGCCAACATCATTTCATTGGTATCTAATTCAAATATTCTACCGATAAAAGTTTTATATGCCGTAGCATGACGTGCTTCATCTGCCGCTACCATTCCACAAATTTTTGACAAAATGGTATTCCCGCTTTTCTTTGATAATGTGGCTACTCTACGGTGCGATATATTGGTTGCTAATTCCTGAAAACTTGTGTACATAAATGTTCTGTAAGGATCATTATTTGTATCTAATGCAAAACCATCGGCAATCAAATATTGTGTTGACGCTTCAAATTGTTTCATGTTAATGCGTCCACATAAATATAAATAACGATTCAAAATATCTCCGTGTCTATTTTCTTCTGCAGTCCATTTACGAATCCATTGCATCCAACCTCCAAACGGATTTTCACGCACTCCTTTTAATCCACTCAACCATGTTTCATAAGTGGGTAAAGCTTCTTCGGTGATTGTATCTCCTACCAATACGGCTAATAAGTCGTAATCCATATTGGATGCTTGTCCTTGCAAAGTTTTAATATCTTCAAAAAAAGAGTCTGAATTAGAGACTGGCAATAAATCACTGGGTTGCCAATTGGTTTCTACCGGATTTAAATAATTTAAACCTGTTGTTTCTACTTCTTTTTCTAAAAATAACATCACTTCGTTTCGTGATGGGGATAATGCTTGATTCATATTTATAATGAAGACAGTTGTCAGCTGTCAGTTTTGTATTTTTTGTTCAGTGTTTTGTGCTAGACATCTGATATTAGATATCTTAATTTATTTACTTAATTCAGCAAAATACTTATGAAAATAAGGAATTGTTTCTATTCCTTTATAGTAGTTTGCTACATCAAATTTTTCATTTGGAGAGTGAATATTGTCATTGTCTAAACCAAAACCCATCAATACTGTTTTCAACCCTAATGTTTTTTCAAACAATGCAATAATCGGTATACTTCCTCCTCCTCTGGTAGGTATCGGATCTTTTCCAAAAGTAGTTGCAATGGCTTTTTCTGCTGCCTTGTAAGCTATTGAATCGGTTGGAGTTACTACTGGTTCGCCACCATGATGCTCTGTAACAGTTACTTTCACACAGTTTGGAGCAATTTTATTGAAATGAGCGGTAAATAATTCTGCAATTTCATGTGAATTTTGATTGGGAACCAAACGCATTGAAATTTTTGCATTTGCTTTTGAAGGCAATACCGTTTTCGCTCCTTCTCCAATGTAGCCACCCCACATTCCATTTAATTCTAAAGTTGGACGAACGCCGGTTCTTTCTAATGCAGTATACCCTTTCTCTCCCCAATCTTCCTCAATGCCTAACTCGTCTGTATATTCTTTTAAATCAAAGGGTGCCTTATTTAATGCCACTCTTTCAGCATCCGTTAAAGCAACAACTTTATCGTAAAAACCTTGTACGGTAATGTGGTTATTTTCATCGTGCAAACTAGCAATCATTTTACTTAAAATAGTGATTGGATTTGCAACAGCACCTCCATAAACTCCAGAGTGTAAATCTCTATTTGG
>CANHJA010000217.1 GCA_947460795.1 Bacteroidota bacterium
CCAATTGAAAAAGTGTTAATTATAGTAGTAACCAGCGATAGAGGTTTGTGCGGAGGTTTCAATGCTAACTCAATCAAATTAGCGAAAAGTACCATAGAAAGTAAATACAAAGCGCAACACGAAAAAGGGAATGTAACCATTTTGCCTCTTGGTAAAAAAGGCTACGAAAACTTTGAACGCAATGGTTTTCCTATGATTGATAATTACTGGAATATTTTTTCTGATTTAACTTTTGATAATGTAAAAAAAGCTGCTCAACACGTTCGAACTGCTTTTGTGAATAAAGAATTTGATCGCGTAGATTTGATTTACAGTCGATTTGTAAATGCAGCAACACAAGAGTTCGTTTGTGAGCAACATTTGCCAATTGAAAAAACAAAATCTACAACAGCATCTACTGCAAATAACGATTTCATTTTTGAACCTTCTAAAGAAGTATTGATTGATGAATTGATGCCCAAAATCTTAAATACTCAAATTTTTAAAGGAGTTTTAGATAGCAATGCTTCTGAACATGGAGCTCGTATGACTGCCATGGATAAAGCAACTGAGAATGCAGAAGAAATGTTGCGTTCATTGCGTATTTCTTACAACCGTGCTCGTCAAGCAGCAATTACGACTGAGTTAACAGAGATTGTAAGTGGTGCAGCTGCCTTAGAAGGATAATTGATTTGTGAATTGGTTAATTTGCCAATTTTTTTAAGAAATATAGTAAAGACAATTTGTTCATAGAATAAATTGTCTTTTTTTTGTGCTGGTATTAAGAATACTATTTTATGACAGTCTCAATTTATTGTAAAATAAAAATGACCACTAATTGAGTGGTCATTTTTTAAAATTTATTTTTATATTCCTTACGCCATTTTCTTTTGCAAGTTAGCATCCAAAGCGTCTAAAAACTCTTCAGTGTAAACATAATGCTCTCCATGATTTACTTTGTTACCATGAATACAAACTGCTAAATCTTTTGTCATAATGCCGCTTTCAACGGTTTCAATACAAACTGCTTCTAAGTTATTGCAAAAGTCAATTAATGCTTGATTGCTATCTAATTTTCCTCTGAATGCTAAGCCACGAGTCCATGCAAAAATAGAAGCAATTGGATTGGTACTTGTTGGTTTTCCCGCTTGATGTTCACGGTAGTGACGCGTTACTGTTCCGTGTGCTGCTTCTGCTTCCATAATTTTCCCATCAGGAGTAATTAATACAGATGTCATTAAGCCTAGTGAACCAAATCCTTGCGCTACGGTATCACTTTGAACATCGCCATCATAGTTTTTACAAGCCCAAACAAATTTACCATGCCATTTCAAAGCAGATGCAACCATGTCATCAATCAGACGGTGTTCATATGTAATGCCTGCTTCTTTGTATAATGAAGCAAATTCATTTTGATAAACTTCTTCAAAAATATCTTTGAAACGACCATCATATTTTTTTAGAATGGTATTTTTTGTTGATAAATACAAAGGCCATTTTTTACTCAGAGCCATGTTGAAACAACTACGAGCAAATCCATAAATACTATCATCTGTATTATACATACACAATGCAACGCCATCTCCTTTGTAATTATAAACTTCAAAGGTTTGTGCTTCACCACCTTCTTCTGGAGTAAATGTCATTGTTAATTTCCCTTTTCCTTTAATTACGGTGTCGGTTGCACGATATTGATCTCCAAATGCATGACGTCCAACAATAATTGGTGCTGTCCAGTTAGGTACTAAACGAGGAACATTATTCATTACGATTGGCTCACGAAAAACAGTTCCATCCAAGATGTTACGAATGGTCCCATTAGGCGATTTCCACATTTGCTTTAAATTGAATTCTTTCACGCGTTCTTCATCCGGAGTGATGGTTGCACATTTAATGCCCACGCCACAAGCCTTCACTGCATTTGCGCAATCAATGGTAATTTGATCATTCGTTTCATCTCGTTTTTCAATACTTAAATCATAATATTGAATTGGAACTTCAACGTAAGGAAGAATTAATTTTTCTTTGATGAATTTCCAGATAATTCTAGTCATCTCATCGCCATCTATTTCTACAACAGGGTTGTTTACTACTATTTTTGACATATTTATTAATGTTGTTTAAAATTAGAATGCAAATGTAATCGTTTCAATTGCATTTAGATAATACGTTTATATATTTTTTATTCCACAATGATTTGCCCACTTCGAGCACTTGTTCCAGCTTGTATTTTATAAAAATAAGTTCCTTTTGCTATTTCTCTTTTTGGAGTCCAACTAAATCTGTGCTTTCCTGCATTTTTATTTTCAGAAAAAATAGTAGCCATTTCTTGACCCAAGTAATTGTAAATTTTAATGGAAACTTTTTGATCGGATAGTATTGAATATTCAAACGTTGTTGATGTGCTCATTGGGTTTGGAAACACTTTAACATAGCCTATTTCTTTATTCGTAGAAGAAATGGTAGTTGGTGCAAGTAATGGGTCAACAGACAAAATGCTGTCAATGTTTATGTACTCATCACCTGCTTGATAATATGTATAAAGATAGCTGTCAAATAACATTTCATCATTTGTTCCAGTTCCTGGATAAACAGGCAGGTTCGGATTCGGTGTATTGGGATTATTCGTTGTGTTGTCAAAAACATGGGCTGAAAACAACTTGTATCCAGCAGGAATTTTCAGCAGTTTCTTAAATGTATATTGTCCTTGCCAATGAAAATCCCACTGATTAATTCTTATTAATGGGATGGTATCAGTGGTCTTGTATGCATAATTGATAATTGATTTACAAGTTTGGTGAGAATGAGGAAATGAACCATATAATGAAATATCAATCGGTAAGCCAGCTGCACCGGTTGGATATTTTTGAGTGGCAGTTACTACTGAACTTGCAGGAATAAAAAAGTTCCAATTTTGTAAAACCGTTTGAAAAAACATATCACGAATGCCAGTTTCGTTTGTTGGATAAAAATATAAACGGATTTGCGAACTGTCTTTCATGCCACTGGTTCCTGCTGGCACATGAATTTGAAATGAAATTGTTGAATTGGCTTTGAGCTTAAAACCAAATTTCGCTCCAGGAACTCCTGGCAAAACGGTAGGGCCCATGCCTGGTGCAAAATCACCAATATTTATTTGACCTTGAAAATTATAACAACCACCACTCATGTCGTTTACTGCAGTTCCTGTAGTATCTATTGTAATTACTGCATGATGAATGAGCGCTGCATTGCCCGGTACAAATTCAAACGCTTTGATGTATCTATCTTGTAATAGTCCAGTTGGGACATTGATACAATAATAATGATCAGAAGATGAAGCCATACTGGTGTATGTGGGCAAAGTCAATATTAAATCAGGTGTGCCATTTAATTCATAACCTGAATAATTGGGC
>CANHJA010000218.1 GCA_947460795.1 Bacteroidota bacterium
AAATAATATTTTGATTTGATCTTCTAACAACAAATCCATTTTTTGATGTAGCGAACGAATTTCAAGCTCTGCTTTTAAATTGATTAAATAATCATTTTCACTGCGTTGCCTGTCTTTTTCTTCTTGTCGATTTTGACTCATCATAATGATTGGCGCTTGCAAAGCAGCAATACAAGAGAGAATTAAATTCATCAGAATAAAAGGATATGGATCAAAATTATTTTTAATAGGAGTGAGTGTATTAAACAATATCCAACAAATCAATACACAAAAAAATGAAATGATAAATGCCCAGCTACCCCCAAAATGTGCCACTTTATCTGATATTTTTTGACCTTTGGTTAAAATTTCTTTTGGAGGATTTAGTAAATTGTTGACGATTAAATTTTCATCTTCAATCGCTTTTGCAACAATATCTTGTAATTTTTTGAGCTGCTCAGATTCCGCTTTTAGTAAGTTTTTTGTATTTTTATTCATAATAATTTAGGTCTTTTAATACCTAAAGTTATGCCATTTTAAAAACTATTGCCATACTTTTCGCTCCAGTTTATCTTTGTCCAATTAGAGCCAAGTCCAAATAACTGATTCATACGAATACTTAAACCCAACTCGTGATATGAGCCCGCTAAATGGTAATATGATTGAGCATAATGCACTGTAAATTTATTTAAATACATGCCTACCCCCATTGAAAAACCAGACATTCCTTTTTTGTCAGCAATGGATAATTCAGAACGTCGCAAGTGGTTGTAACCAGCACTTATTTCAAGTCGTTTGCCTAAATTGATATCCAAGGCAAAGATGAAATGTCGAAATAATTTATCTGCAAAATAAGTGTTGGTTTTAGTATCTGTTGAGCTATCACTAAACAATAATTGGTTGTTTATTTTATCAGCAGGATTGTCATAACGAATGTCCCACTTCGTTAAATGATGTGCTAATATGGAAATAGAAAAGGGTGCTTTTTTAAATTTTTTCATGAAACCAATTTGCAAGTCTAGTGGCAATGGTTGAGAAAAACCTTTTTCATAATTTCGAATGGTTGTACCAGCGTTTTTTATAACGGCTCCTACATATATTTTATTAGTAGTATCTGCATATGCAACTCCTAAATCGACTAATAGGGCACTTGCTTTTTTATCAATTAAATGAGAGTTCGCTAATTTGATGGTTGCCCCGTAGCGCCAGCGTTCTAAATATTGTTTAGAAGCAGAAAATGAAAGTGCATAATCGGTAGCTTGACTTGTATTGGTAATATTTCCAATAGGATCAGTCAGTTGAAAATTACCATAATTTAAATATTGTAAACCCACTCCAAATGTTGTTTTTATTTTTGGATTATAATGAGCATAATAAACGTTGCTAATTTTTGTTTTAGCATAATAAAAACTATAATTGAAACCCAATTGAGTATGAAAAGAGGGTCTTAATAATGCAGGATTTCCTGTGCTCATCATTACGTCATTTGAAGGATTGATAATGGATATGCCTCCTAAAGCAGTAATGTGGGGATTTTGTGAAAGTCGCAAAAATTGAAAAATCTGTTCACCGCCATTTACTTGTGCGAAAGAAATATGGGTAGCAATTGCAAATAAAAAAACGAGTAATTTTTTCATTGAGATTTATTAGAGAATATATTTTAACGTTATTTTGTCAAATATATTTGAATTTAAATCAAAAAAGTTGATTAGCATTGCCTTTTATTATTCATGAAGAAAAAAAAAGAAAGTAAATTAGTGTATATAATGATATTGGCATTGCTGGTTGGATTTTACATATTTAATAAATTTTATTTATCTAAAAGGCCTATTGTGTATTCCAATTTTGGAATTGCAATTCCTGCAGGATATAACACCCATGGTATTGATGTATCTAGGTATCAAAAAGAAGTTGATTGGAACCTTGTAAGTAAAATGAGGGATAAAGGCCAGAAAATATCATTTGCTATCATGAAAGCAACAGAAGGAACTTATTTAACCGACAGATACTTTAAAACGAATTGGAAAAACATCAAAGACTATCAACTCATAAGAGGGGCCTATTTATATTTTCATCCTAATATTAGTGGGAAATCCCAAGCCAGTTATTTTATATCAAAAGTAGATTTACAAAGTGGAGATTTGCCACCCGTGGTAGATATAGAAGAAGTGAATGGTACAAGTAAAATGGAAATTAAAAAAAGTCTACAAGAATGTTTGGATGAGTTAGAAGAAAAATATGATACAAAGCCCATTATTTATGCGAGTGTCAGTTTTTATGATCAATATTTAGGAGATGATTTCAATGACTACCCATTTTGGGCTGCGCATTATGAAAAATCAAGTGAACCTCGCACCAAAAGAGATTGGCTAATTTGGCAACACAATTGCAAAGGCAGATGCAATGGTATAGATGCTGAAGTTGATTTTAACGTGGTTAACGGTAGCATATTTACTTTGAGAGACATTTGTTTATAAACAACCTTGAATACGAATTAGAATGACATTTAGCATACTTATACCTACTTGGAATAATTTTAATTATTTAAAATTATGCATAGAAAGCATCGAAAAAAATTCGATCTATCCACATCAAATATTGGTGCATGTAAATGAAGAGACGAAAGATGTAGTTGATTTTTTAATTTCAAAAGATATTCAGTTTACTAGTTCTTCGGAAAATATTGGTATATGTAAAGCATTGAATTTAATTTCTCAAAAAGCAACTACCGATTATATCATGTATATGAATGATGACATGTATTGTTTGCCCAATTGGGATCAATATTTGGTAGAAGAAATAAAAGCTTGCAATACGCCTCTTTTTATGTTTTCGAGTACTATGATAGAGCCCAAAGAGAGTAATAACAAAGCGGTAATTGTAGCCAATTTTGGAGACAGCATTGAAACATTTCAGGAAGAAAAATTAACCACTGAATTTGCTAGTTTTAAACACAATAACTGGAGTGGCAGTAGCTGGCCTCCCAATGTAGTACATAAAAGTATGTGGGAAAAATTGGGCGGCTACAACGAATATTTTTCACCAGGTATGAGCAGCGACGATGATTTTTGTATGCGCATGTGGCAGCATGGTTGTCGACTTTTCAAAGGGATTGAAAAGAGTAGGGTATATCACTTTCAATGTAAGTCTACCGGTAGAATTGTAAAAAACGATGGGAGAAAACAATTTAAAGAATTATATGGCATATCTCAAAACATGTTCAATACTTACTATTTAAAAAAAGGAGAACCTTTTATTGGCTTGTTGAGAGAACCCAGTGTTATTAATGTAGGTTTTTGGTTAAAGAAAATAGGGTTGT
>CANHJA010000219.1 GCA_947460795.1 Bacteroidota bacterium
CAAGCCGATCCAACATGTAAATTTGCAGTAGGTGATTTTGCTATCAAACGTGTGCTTAAAATTCATACTCAAGTAAACTCTCCTTATAATACATATAAGATGAAAGGCCTGCCTCCAGGTCCTATTTGCACACCTTCTAAAGAAACCATAGATGCCGTTTTAGATGCGCCAAAAACAGATTATATTTATTTTTGTGCTAGAGAAGATTTGAAAGGGTATTCCAATTTTGCTACCAATTATCAGGAGCATCAAGCCAATGCAAAAAAATACCAAGAAGCGTTAAATAAAAGAGGAATTAAATAGGTTCAGTAATTTTTCGTTTCTTTGTTATCATCATGACTCGCTTAGAACACTATATTATTCAATCGCAATTTGTACAATCGATCATCAACTGGTTGAGAAATATATTTTTGCCAGGATTTGAAGGGGTTTCATTATACGACTCATTGAATTTTTTTAGAAAAGAAATATTTTCAAATCGTTTTTATACAAGAGCTAGTGCCGTATCATTTTCTTTTTTAATGGCGATGCCACCCTTGTTACTTTTCTTTTTTTCATTGGTCCCTTATTTGCCTTTGCCTGAAGGAAAAATTATTTCTACCATTACCGAAATGCTGAATATTTTGTCGCCCAATGATAAAATGAAATTAAGTGTAGGCAAGTTGATTAAAGATTTTATCACGCATAAAAAAACGGTCTTGTTGTCTTTTTCTGTGTTGCTCACCTTATTTTATTCTTCCAACGGAATGATGGGCTTGTTGAATACATTTCAAAAAAAACTACCTGGGTTTAAGCAAAAAAAAGGCATTCAGTTGCGACTTTATTCAATTATGCTTACCCTGCTATTGATCGCATTAATTATACTCGCACTTTTTTTAATGATACTTCAGTCATGGGTTGTAGAAAGTTTGCACATCGATTTTCTTCAAAATTCTTTTTTTCTGAAGTTTGTTACCTATACGCTGGTGGTTCTTTTATGCTTCTTTATTGTATCTATGATTTATCGATACGGCATTACGACCGAAAAAAGATTCAAATTAATTAGTCCGGGCTCAATAATAGCCACTTTTTTAATCATATTAACCACTACCATATTTTTTTATGCCGTTAATAACTTGGTCAACTACGACAAAATATATGGGTCAATAGGTACTTTAATCATATTTATGGCTTGGGTAAATTTCATTGCTCAAATTTTGCTGATTGGTTTTGAGTTAAATTCATCTATTGTAGTCAATAGAAAACCAAAACTATAAATTAAAAGACAAAAAAAAATCTTGCAGAAGCAAGATTTTTTAGAAATATGGTAAAAAACTAAAGATTATTTAGATTTTTTTGTCGTACTTTTTTTAGCAGTTGTCGATTTTTTCAATGCTTTTCTAACTACTACTTTTTCAACAGGATTAGCCAAAGCGTTCACTTTTTTTGCCATTGCTGATTTCAAGTTAGAAGCTTTGTTCTTATGAATTACATTATTTTTTGCTAATTTATCTAACATTGCGATTACTTTTGGTAATCTATCTTTAGCATCTGCTTCTGATGTAATGCTAGCTAAATCACGCATTGCGTTACGTGTTGTTTTACCTTGATAACGATTTCTGTCTCTACGTTTGTTAGCTTGACGAGTATCTTTTTTGGTCGCTTTATGATTAGCCATCTATTTTTTTTTAAGGATGCAAATATAGTTAAAAATTTGAAGAAACGTAATTTTTTAAAAAAATATAGAAAAATTTTAAAAAATATTTTTTGTTAAATATCTAATGTTAACATAAATTTGATGTTCTATTAAGAAACAATTTAAGTTCGAAAATACAATTCAAAATAATAAATATTCAAAAATGACGAAAATTTTAAATTTAAAACAATCCATTTTAGCTTTAGCCCTAGGATTTATCGCCTTCTCGACGCAAGCTCAAACTGCACAAAGATGCGGAACAGATGTTGCTGCAAAAGAATTTATTGAAAAACATCCTGAGTTGAAGATGAATATCGAAAGTTTGGAACAATCATTGAACTCAATGGATATCAACTCGTTGCCTAAAAATAGAGCAGGCAATTACATCATTCCAGTGGTTTTCCATGTGATACACAACTATGGTCCAGAAAATATTTCTGAAGCACAAATCAAAGATGCGGTGCGTGTTTTAAATGAAGATTATCAAAAAAGAAATTCAGACACAAATTTAATTCACCCAACGTTTAAACCCTTAATTGCTAACGTTGGTTTCGAGTTCAGATTGGCTACAATTGATCCGCAAGGGAATTGCACGAATGGAATTGACAGAATTGCTTCTCACAGAACCTATTATGGAGATGAAACTTCTAAATTAAATCCATGGTCTAGAAACAGATATTTAAATATTTGGGTAGTTTCTACTTTTGAAAAAGCAGGTTTGTTGGCTTACGCTTTAAAACCAGCAACTGCACAGTTTTCACCAGAAGGTGACGGTGTTATTGTTTGGCACAGAGCAGTTGGTGGTATTGGAACAGCTGCAAGTGCTACTTGGGGTGATGAAACTTTAACCCATGAAATTGGACATTGCATGAACCTTGATCACCTTTGGGGTAGTACAAACGATCCTAAAGTAAAATGTGGAGACGATAACGTAACCGATACACCAAATACGGAAGGGCATGATTTTTGTGATTCTATTTCTTTGATGACGGATACCGTTTGTAAAGGAACAAGCGACAATACTGCTGGTAGCCAAGGTCAATTAGAAATGCTTCAAAACTATATGGAGTACTCATTTTGCCCAAATAACGCTTTCACAAATGGTCAAAAAGATCGTATGATTAACGCACTTACGAGTTCAATCGCTCAACGTTCTGAATTATTTACTGCAACTACACAAGCTCTTACTGGCACTTTAGACGGTCAAGTAGCTGATTGTAACCCAGAAGCTGATTTCAACGCTGCTCGTAGATTTGCTTGTTTAGGAAATACTTCTGGTACAAATGTAAACATTACATACAAAGACTTCAGTTACAAAAATACAATCAACAACAGAGACTGGACATTTGTAGATGGTAATCCTGCTGTTTCAACGGCTACCAATCCTGTCGTTTATTATGATACGAAAGGTTGGAAGTCTGCTACATTAAAAGCTTCTACCAATGCAACCAAATTTGGTACTCTTACGCTTTCGGATTACGTGTATATTTCTGATCCTACAGATAAAAACAATACCAATACAAACAATTCATTTGAGGATCCAAACGATTATGGCAGATGGCCAATTTTTAACTACTTCAACA
>CANHJA010000220.1 GCA_947460795.1 Bacteroidota bacterium
TAACATTAAATCGGCCCAACGTCCTAAAGCCACATGATTTGCCCAAGTCTCATTGGAAGATAATTCGATTAATACAGGATGTTTTGTTAATGTGCTCAATACCAAAGGAGAAACGAAAGTAGCGGCGCTTGGAGTCATCACTATTTTCACTTCGGCTCCTTTTTTTAATAGCAATCGAACTAACATAGGGATTTTGTAAGCAGCGATGCTTCCAGAAATTCCAACAATTATTTTTTTGCCTTTCATTACCTACAAAGATGCAACAAAAAGTCTATAATTGAGACGTGTAAATGATAAAGTTCTGTAAAAATGAATGGGAATAAATCAATTAAAATGATGTTACAATACATTCATGTGCATTGAAAAAAGAGGTATTAAATACCTTTATTTAATTGTAAACAGTGTTTAAAAAACGGTAAAATGAAGTTTATGCTTCTTTTGACTTGTGATAAATTTTATCGTTCAAAAGTTCATTTGTAGCCTGAATCGCTGGATTAGCCATTCTTTCATAAAAACGAGAAATTTCAATTTGCTCCTTATTTTCGTTTATTTCTTCTAAATTGTCAGTCAAACTACCAAATTCTTCTAATTTACGATGTAATTCATCCTTAATTTTTGAGTTAATTTGATTAGCACGCTTTGCAATGATAGCAATAGACTCATAAATATTACCAGTTTTGTTTTGTAATGTTTGTAAATCTCTTGCTTCAATTGAAGGATTAATTGTATTAATTAAAAGCTTTTTAATTTGAGTCATGACTTGCTATTTTTTTTAAGGATTGCAAAGATAAGGTATTTATTTTTTCTAATTCACTTCTATATTGGCTTTTTGTATAAACCTTTATAAAATCTTTAAAATTAGCTACTGCCGTATTATATCGAAGCTCCTGTTTGTCTACAATACTATTTTTAGCGTAGTAATAGCTTGATTTTACGATCATATATTGATAATATTCAGCATTTTTAGAATCCGGATACTTTCTTAATATTTGTTCAAAAGCCACAGAAGCTGCTTTATATTCAGAAATTTTATAATATAATTCAGCTCCATATTTGTCTTTTTCTTCTAGTTTCTCCCTCGAAGCGTCAATCATTTCATTGGCTTCTTTAATTTTTTTAGAATCGGGATGCGTATTAACAAATGTTTGCATTTCACCAATTGACTTCACTGTATTGGATTGATCAAGTGTATATTCTGGAGAAAGATTGAATAAACAAAGTGCATTTAAGTATTCACATTCATCCGTATTGCTCGATTTTGGGAATAATTCAGCAAAATTTTTGAAATGGTAAGAAGCTGCTAAATAATTTCGGTCATTGTAAAATGTGAAAGCATATTTGTAGTAAACTGCTTCAAAATTTTTTGTACCCTTAAAAATGGTGAGTAACTCTTCATACAAGACATTTGCCTTGGACCATTGTTTTTTATCAAAATACTCATCTGCTTTTTGAAGTTTGTAGTTAAAATCTTTGCTTTTCTGAATCGTTTCCAATCCAGACTTGCAAGAAGTTACAAAAAGTGTTACGACAAGTATTAAGATGATGTTGTATTTCATGTAGAAAGGCAAATATACAATTCTCATTTAGTTAGAAGTATAAAGAAATGTTATATTTTAAAATACTCTAAAAAACAAGGGATTGGGAGAGTATAATTGGGCATTTTAACTCTAAAAATCGAATTGACTGATATAAAATACATCTGTCATCAATTTAAGCCATCTATCCATTCTATTTTCTTAATACAGTTTTTGCTTTTACATTTGCCTAAATTAATTTAGTTAAGTATGCGAAAAATTCTTTTTTCATTATTGACATTGACGGCTATCAGTAGCGTGAATGCTCAATCTGTAAACATTAAGTTTACGGAGTATGATTTGCCAAATGGCTTACATGTAATTTTACACGAAGACCACACCATTCCTACCGTGGCTATTTCTGTGCTATACCATGTTGGTTCTAAAAACGAAGACCCAACTCGTACTGGGTTTGCACATTTTTTCGAACATTTATTGTTTGAAGGGAGTGAAAACATTGGTCGTGGCGAGTATATGAAATTGATTCAAAATAATGGGGGCGTTATTAATGCCAATACCTCATTCGATAGAACTTTCTATTTTGAAACACTGCCTTCTAATAAGTTAGAACAAGGCCTTTGGATGGAAAGTGAGCGTATGTTGCATGCTAAAATTGATGATATTGGTTTAGAAACGCAACGTAAAGTAGTTAAAGAAGAGAAAAAACAACGCTATGAAAATACTCCTTACGGACGTTTGTTAGAGCAAGTTTTCAAAAATGCATACACAACTCATCCTTATAAATGGATGCCTATTGGTGAAGCACAATATATTGACCAAGCGAGTTTGTCAGAATTTATTGATTTTTACAAAACATTTTATGTTCCCAACAATGCTACACTTTCTGTAGGAGGTGATATTAATATTGAGCAAGCAAAAGCATGGATTGAGAAATATTTTGGCACAATAGCAAAAGGCACGAAAGCCATTCCTCGCCCTACAGAAATGGAACCTGCACAAACAGCTGAAAAAAGAGTAACTTTTTATGATAAAGTACAATTACCTGCAGTAGTTTTTGCATATCATACCCCAAAGCAAGGTACACAAGAAGCCTATGCATTAGAAATGGTTGCAAAAATTTTATCTGAAGGAAAAAGTTCTCGTTTGCAAAAGCAAGTAGTAGATGTTAAACAAAAAGCAATACAAGCAGGCGCATTCTCTTTACCATCAGAAGATCCAGGATTGTCAATGATGTTTGGTATCGGAAATATGGGTGTAAAAGCAGAAGATTTAGAAGCAGCTATGAATGAAGAAGTAGAAAACATTGTAAAAAATGGCGTTTCAGCAGAAGAATTATCAAAATGTAAAAATCAAGTTGAAAATGAATTTATTTCTCAAAATCAACGCGTATTGGGTATTGTAGAAAATTTGGCAAACTACCACGTTTATTTAGGCGATGCTAATTTAATTAATAAAGAATTAGACCGTTATATGAAAGTAACTGCAGCTGATTTACAAGCAGTAGCTAAAAAATATTTTACAAAAGAAAATCGCACGGTGCTTTATTATTTACCAGATTCAAGTAAGAACTAATTGGATGACTTTGAAATTTGAGCATGCTTTTATAAGTCAAATTTCTACTCCTTTTTAAACTAAAATAATCTTTGAGCTATTTTGATTCTTCATCAAGACTTGATAGCAAAACTTAAAAAAAATATAAAATGAA
>CANHJA010000221.1 GCA_947460795.1 Bacteroidota bacterium
CAAGGATGTGAAGGCGAACCTCTTTTAATGTGGGAAACTATAAAAGATAGTATTATTGAAATAAGAAAACATACTTCAAAAGGAAGTATTAATATCAACACCAATGGCAGCAATCCTAAAGCGGTGAAAGAATTGATGGATGTAGGTTTAAACAGCATTCGTGTAAGTTTAAATTCATTTAGAAAAGATGTATATACAAGTTATTACAGACCCAATAATTATCAATTTGAGGATATTTTGGAAAGTATGAAAATTGTAACCGATAACGGTGGTTGGACTTCCATTAACTATTTTGTTTTTCCTGGAGCAACAGACAATGTTCAAGAAGTAGAGGCCTTATTAAAGGCAATAAAATATACAAACCTAAATTTAATTCAATGGAGAAATTTCAACATTGACCCCGATTGGTATTTGGGCAATATTGGCATGCATGATTGTGGAGAACGCTATGGAATTAAACAAATGATGGACATCGTAAAAGATGAATTTCCACATGTTAAATTTGGCTACTTCAACCCTCCTATTGAACGAATTAAAGGAAATTACGACGAGGAATTTGCACATTAATATTTTGGGAAACAACTAACAACCAAATTGTTTTTCAAAAAAAATATCACTTTTACCCCACAATCTGTTTTTCCAATATATTGATAAACATATTTCCTTTTTTTATTGACGAAAGCAATTTTTAGTTTTTCAACAAGCTGCTCATAAGTCCAGTGCAAAGGAAAAAAGGTAGAGGCTTTTTCTTTTTTCACCCAAGTGTTTGTTTTAGGATGTCTGATTTGAATAAAAGCTTCCCAAACGCCATTTTTATTTTCTTCTTTAACAATTTCAATGATTTGGTGTTTTTCGGGTTGAAAAAAATGAATCCCAATGCTTTTCCCTTTTTTTATTTCTCCTAGTAAAATATGATTCAATATACTTGGCAATTGATTTTCAAAATCATGCAAAATAGTATCTTTTTCAAATGACATAAAAGTGAATTAAAAAGGATAGTTAATTGCAATATTGACCATCCCTTTTTTTAGCCGAAGATTATTAAAATCAAATCCATAATTTTTAGAAACTACAGGGCTTTTTATAGGATTTCCAACATCTAAACGAAACACAAAAAATGAAAAATCAAATCGCAATCCGTAACCGGTAGAAATGGCTAAGTCATTGAAAAAATAATCGGGGTTAAATTCCCCGCCAGGAATGGACGGACTTTTTTTGTATAACCAAATATTACCCACATCAGCGAAAATGGCTCCTTTCACATTAATTACCCCAGAAAACATTTTTAAAAGATTAAATCGATATTCAGTATTCAATTCAAACTTCATATCTCCTGTTTGATCAATGATTGTATTGCTGGTTTTATAGGTACTATCTTGCGCACGACCTGGACCCAAAGTCCTTGCAGCCCAACCTCTTATACTTGCTTGCCCTCCAGATGAATATTGCTTTAAATATGGCAAGGTGATACTTCCACCCATTGGCTTCCCAAGACCTATCAATACCCGATTAACCCATTGAGATTTTCTAAAATTTATATATTTACGATAATCAATATCCAATTTAACATATTGTGCAATGGGTTCTATATTTTTATTTGATACCGAAAAATAAAGACTATTTAAGCCTGTAAGTATTGTCCCTGCTTCTTCAAATCCTATTCGCAAGGAGTTGAAGTTTCCGTAAATAGATTTAGGCTTAGAGCGATATTGAAAAACAATATTTTCTCCATAAATAATACTATTAGAAAAAATATTATCTAAATATCGATTCGTCTTCTTTTTTTCTTTAAAAGATGTACTTAATAATTCTTCAGGCACTTTGTTTAATGTCAAAAAAGAGGGAGTGAAGTTCCATGTTTTTTGAGAAGTTTCTTTCCAATTATATCCAAAACTACCCGAGAAATTTAAAATGATATAATTATCAATACGATTGATATAACTCAAATTCAAACCCAATTGAGTGAAGGGAATATTTTTTTTACTGAAGATATTTTGATTAAAAGGGACAATAAATTTAGGGAACACAAGGGTTGATGAAATATTTATATTGTTTCCTGAAAACTCCAATATACCACTTTCCGGATTTCGTCGCGTTTGTATTGAATATGCGCTTCTGATACTTAATTGATTTGCGCCAAAAAACAAATTCTTGTCTCTGTAAATAAGAGCAGCACCTAAGCCTAAAAAGTAATCCCCATCGGTTGATGCACTGATGTCGGTATTGACTTGATAATCGTATTTTTCATTTATCGTCAAATTGATTCTACAAATTAATTTGCCTTTTTTATCTTTATGTTTATCAAATTTTAAATTTACATTTTTAAAAATATTGAGTTGGTTTAAACGATTTATTGTTGCTTCAGGATCAGACAAATTAAACTCCGCACCTTCTTGCACAAATATATTTCTTGTTAGTACTTTTCTATTAACAGGAAGTCGCTTGTATTTAAAATGTATATTATCTAAAACATTATTTACCTCAGGCATGTTGGGTGAGAAACGAGTAATATCATTATCAATAATAGTAACAATTACAGAATCAATAGAATATTTTATAAAATAAGTACTGTCATTTGTCTCCTCAATGTTGACCAATATTCTGATAGAATCCTCTTGTAAAGTATCTGAAGTAAAATTTAAAGAAGATTCAAATGGATCATCTAATGACTTAATTAAATTTTTGGCATTGGAAGTATCTGCACTAAAATTGGTATTGTCTGTTTTAAAATCAAAATAACCTTTATTTCTTAACGTTCTATAAATACGTTCTCTTTCTAAACCACAAGTATAATTTGTAAAGAGCATTCCTTTTTTCAAAAATGAATTTTCTTTCAATTCTTGTAACTCTTCAGAAAACTGGTCATTTTCTGCCTTAAAGGCTACCGATTCTATGACATAAGATTTACCTGTCTTAACATTGTATGTAACGTTGGCTTGTTTCTTTTTAATTTCCACATCACTTGAAACTTCAGAAAAATAATACCCTTGATTGATGAGGAATTGAGAAATGTTTTTTTCTGACTTTTTTATTGCCAATGAATCCAGCAATGCAGGTTTTTCTACTTTATGTTTAACAACTTTTTTATCCGTTTCATTTTGCTCGAAATATTGAAACCGATTGTTGTACTTCCATAATTTATATTTTGGCAAAAAATCCAAATCAAAAATATGTGAATTCGCAGATGGTGCAATGAGTGATGCAATTGAACTTTCAAA
>CANHJA010000222.1 GCA_947460795.1 Bacteroidota bacterium
ATAAAAGTACATGCTCAACGAAATACCATTTTAATCATTGCCGATGATTTAAGCCCTGATTATTTTGGTTTTTATGAAAATCATGTGGATACCGTTGACGTGCCTAACATTCGAAAACTATTAGCTAAAGGAGTGCGTTTTAAAAATTTAATGAGCAACCCTGTCTGTTCAAGTACACGTACTACTATACTTACAGGAAGATATAGTTTTAGAACAGGTGTTGGTGGGATAGTTGGTGGAGCAGGCGGATCCAATCAAATTGATACAGCAGAAATTTCGATTCCTAAATTATTAAAAATATACAACAATCAAATCGCTAAAGCCAATATCGGAAAATGGCATTTGAAACAACCCAATCCTCCTGTGAACTTAATGAGTCCACAAGCATTAGGATATGACTGGTTTGAAGGTCCTTTTATAGGACAATTGCCAAGCTTTACCAACTGGACAAAATATAAGAACGGAGTATCATCTACCATCACCAATTATGCAACTACAGAAAATGTAAACAATGCAGTTACTTGGTTAAAATCGATCAATCCATCAAAACCATTTTTTTTATGGTTAGCCTTTAACGCGCCTCATGAACCCTTGCATTTACCTCCAATAAATTTGCATACATACACAGGTTTAAATGGCACACAAGCTAACATCAATGCACAACCCAAACAATATTTTAAAGCCTTGATTCAGGCAATGGATCACGAAATGGGACGCTTGTTTGATAGCCTTCAAGTAATGAACAAATTAGATAGTACCGATATTATTTTTATTGGAGACAATGGAAGTACACCTCGTACAGCACAAATTGCAGATACTAGCAAAGCCAAAGGAACTGTTTATCAATACGGTGTACATGTACCCATGATTATTTCTGGACCTAGCGTTGTAAATCCAAATAGGGCAAGCAATGCATTGGTAAATACGGCTGATATTTTTGCTACTGTTATCGAAAACTTTGGATATGCCAATTGGCGAATGCAAATACCAAACAACAAACCAGTGGATAGTAAAAGTTTACAACCCATTCTTAAAAATACAACCGATAGTATTCGCTCTTGGAGTTTTTGTGAGTTGTTTAAATTAACAACCGATAGTGCTGATGGGAAAGCCATACGAAATAGAGATTATAAATTGATTCGGTTGAATTATGGAGCTGAAGAGTTTTATAATTTAGCACTCGATCCTAATGAAACTACCAATTTATTAAACGGAAATTTGACTGCAACAGACATAAGCAACTATCATTTTTTATGTGATAGTATTACTGTATTAACAGGAGTAGGTACTTGCAAACCCTTAGCTGTAAATAGTATCAGCCAAGAAAATGAAATTTATGTTTATCCAAATCCATTTACAAATCATATTTATCTTTCAGTTAAAAATAAAAATGAGTTGTGTCAATTAATGAATCAAATAGGCCAAATTATTTACACAGGAAATGAAATAGAGAAACAAGATTTTAGTAGCTTGCCAAATGGAATTTATTATTTAAAAATAAATAATGAAAGCATTAAATTAATTAAATAAATCCTATTTCATTTTTTCAATAATTTCTCTGCAGGCTTCAAGTTCTATATCACCAAAATCTAAATGAGTTACTAAACGAATATGGTGTTTGCCAAAAGGAGATGTTTTAATACCTTTTTTGTTTAATTTAGTTACAAAATCTGTTGAAATATATTGATGATCAAGTTCGAAAATGACAATGTTTGTATCCACAGGCAAAATATTTATTACCTCTGGCAAAGCAGCAAAAATAGTTGCTAATTCTTTTGCTCTTCGATGATCTTCTTTTAATCGATTAATATTATGATCGAGTGCAAAAATACCTGCGGCAGCTAAATAACCACTTTGTCGCCAGCCACCGCCAAGACGTTTGCGAACTCGACGAGCCTGTTTAATAAACTCTTTTGTGCCTAACAATACCGAGCCCATTGGAGAGCCTAAACCCTTCGATAAACAAATTGAAATAGAATCAAATTCTTGACCAAAATCTGTAGGATTTTCATGCGTTTCAACCAAGGCATTAAATAATCTTGCACCATCTAAATGCAAGGCCATTTTATGTGTTGCACAAAGTGTTTTTATTTTTTTTATTTCATTGAAATCATATATGCTACCACCTCCTTTATTCACTGTGTTTTCTAGACTTACTAATTTTGAAATTGGGTAATGCACATTATCTTGCTTAATAACATCTTCTATTTGTGTGGCAGTAATTCGTCCTCTATCTCCATTGAGTAGTTGAGTTGATACTAACGAATTGGAAGCAATTCCTCCGCCTTCGTATAAATAAATATGAGAAAGTGCATCACAAATTACTTCATCACTGGGTTGTGTGTGGCATTTAATAGCAATTTGATTTGTCATTGTTCCACTCATGCAAAACAAGCCTGCTTCATACCCAAAAATTGTTGCTGCTTTGTTTTCTAACGCAATAGTCGTTTCATCTTCTTCAAATACATCATCACCTACTTTAGCCGTAAACATTGCTTCCAACATTTCTAATGTTGGTTTTGTAAAAGTATCTGATCGTAATTCTAAATTCATTTGGTAAATGTAATGAATACAAAAATTGAATTGACAAAATCAATAGAAATAATAAAAAATAAAATCAAAGGATTATCTTAACTAACTTTCTTAAATATCACACTGGCATTGTGACCACCAAAACCAAAAGTATTGCTTAATGCAACATTCACTGTTCGTTTCTCAGCTTTGTGGAAAGTGAAATTTAATTTAGGGTCTAACAATTCATCATCAGTAAAATGATTAATCGTTGGAGGAACAATGTCATTTTGTACAGCTAAAATAGAAGCAATTGCCTCAACCGCACCTGCTGCACCCAATAAATGTCCTGTCATTGATTTGGTAGAGCTAATATTTAAATCATACGCATGATCTCCAAATAATTTTTGAATGGCAGTAACTTCTGCAATGTCACCTAACGGAGTTGAAGTTCCATGAACATTGATATAATCCACTTCATTTGGATTCATTTGAGCATCTGCAAATGCATTTTTCATGACTAACATTACGCCCAATCCTTCTGGATGCGGTGCCGTAATATGGTATGCATCAGCTGAGCAAGCGGAACCAACTAATTCTGCATAAATTTTTGCACCACGTTTTTTCGCATGCTCATATTCTTCTAAAACAATAGCACCACCACCTTCACCTAAAACAAATCCATCTC
>CANHJA010000223.1 GCA_947460795.1 Bacteroidota bacterium
TTTAAATGGTCGGCTAAATCGATCACATTTTTTTTCATAATATCGCCCAATTCTTTAGCGTTTATTACGAATCCTGTTTCAGGATGTACTTCTCCTTTAACGGTTACGTGCAATTCATAATTGTGACCATGAAAATTTTTGTTGGCACATTTCCCAAACACTTCGGCATTTTTTTCCTCGCTCCAGCTCTCATTCCACACTTTGTGTGCAGCATTAAAACTTTCTACTCTTGTTACATGAACCATTTATTCGTATTTATTTGCAAAAGTAGGTTTAAGTATTAACTTTTGTTACAACAAATGTAAAGCCATATTCCAAATACTTCAAGAACTATCTGGCTATATTGAATAGAATTTTAGAATTGAGGTGTAAATTTTAATATTAAATTAATATAGAGTCTATCATATATACATGGTAGTAACTATTTAATCCATTTATTAGAAAGGAGATAAAGAATAAAGTTCGTGATTTTGAATTTGATATTCGTAATTTTGAACCATGCAAATAGCAATTGTTTCTGCAACCGATTTTGAACAGAATTTGTTTGATATAAATGCTTTACAAAAACAACATTCTGTCAAATTTTATACTCATGGCATTGGTTTAATGTTATCGACATTTCATTTATGTGAGATCGTAAAATCTAAACCTGATTTAATTATCCAATGTGGTTTAGCGGGCACTTATCACAATCATTTAAAAATAGGTGAAACAGTAATTGTTGAAAATGAAATTTTAGGAGATACCGGTGCGCAAGATCATTTGGGACTATTGGATTTGTTTGATATGCAATTAATGAATGCCAATGAATTCCCATTTTCAAAAAGCATGTTGAAAAATGAATATGTAACTCATTTAAATACCTCACTGAAAAAAGTGAGCGGATTAACCGTTAATCTTTCATCAGGAAATGCATCAACCATACAACTAAGAAAGGAAAAATACAATGCAGATATTGAAACTATGGAAGGTGCAGCGTTGCATTATGTTTGTTTGCAAAAAGAAATTCCCTTTATACAATTTAGGGCAATTTCAAATTTGGTAGAACCACGGAATAAAGACAATTGGAAAATGAAAGAAGCTATTGAAAGTTATACGGAAGCAATCACCGAATTTATTCATCAAATCCCTTCCAACCTATGAAACTAAAAATTGGCATTTCGCCTTGTCCAAACGATACTTTTATTTTTGATGGGGTTTACAATAAAACCATCGATTTAAAAGGATATGAGTTTGAGTTTATTTTAGAAGATGTACAAACATTAAATGAGTTGGCGTTGAAAGGTGAAATTGACATCCTTAAAATTAGCTATGCACATTATTTCAATGTGATGGGGGACTATATTTTACTGCGATCTGGAAGTGCATTAGGCAAAGGGGTAGGGCCATTACTCATTGCAAAAAGCGATATCCCATTATCAGAAATAAACAACAAAACAATTGCAATTCCTGGCATTCATACAACTGCCAATTTCTTATTTAGTTTTGCGTTTCCAAATGGGCTTCATAAATCGCCAATGGTGTTTTCTGAAATAGAAAATGCGGTCATCAATGGAACAAAGGATGTGGGCGTAATTATTCATGAAAATAGGTTTACTTACCAAGAAAAAGGCTTGTGTAAATTAATGGATTTAGGGAATTATTGGGAAGATAAAACACAATTGCCCATTCCATTAGGTGGTATTGCAATCAAACGAAATTTAGCAAATTCTATTCAACAAGAAATCAATACGATCATTTATGAAAGTTTGATGTTGTCAAGAAAAAAATATCCAGCATTAGGAGATTTTATTATTTCGAATGCACAAGAAATGAGCCACGATGTAATGAAACAACATATTGATTTGTACGTGAATGATTATAGTTTAAACATTGGGATAGACGGGCAAAAAGCGGTAGAAAAAATGCAATCAACATTGGGCAATCAATCCACTTTACCTTTATTTATTGAGATATGATAGTATTTAAACAAAAACGCTTCGAGGAATTATCGGCTACCGAATTATATAAAATCATTCAAATTCGATTTGAGGTTTTTATATGCGAACAAACCTGCTTTTATCAAGATTTAGATGATAAAGATTTTGACTCAATTCATTTAATGGGTTACAATAATAATGAAATAGTGGCTTATGCCCGATTGTTGCCTAAAGGGGTTTCTTATGAAAATTATTGTGCAATAGGTAGGGTATTAACCAAAGAAACTGCTCGACGAAAAGGGTATGGTATTGAATTGATGAAACGCGCGATAGAAATATGCCAACAAGAATTTGGAGGGGATATCAAAATATCGGCTCAACAGTATTTAGAAAAATTTTATTCTGATTTTGGTTTTAAAACGGTTACAGAAATGTATTATGAAGACCAAATTCCTCATGTGGGCATGGTTTTAAAAGTTGATTAATTATAAAAAAAATCACTTGTGATTAATATCTAATTTCATCAATTATTAAATTAACTAAATTGCAGTTTGTAGTATTTGGCTAAATCCGTTTTAAATCTTTTAAAATATGTGATTTTAAAAGGACGATCGTTCAACAAAAAGCCTTTAGGGAACGAATAGCTGCTTCAATAAGCACAATAGTTGCTAATAAAGTAAAGTTTTATTGTTTAAACGTATCAAAACAAGTTGCATACTATATATTAAATTCTATATTCCTAAATAACAAACTATTTTATTTGCAATTTCTTACTATTTTTGCACCCTAAAAATTAAATTATGTCTTTAGTAGATTTAGTAATGCCAAAAATGGGCGAAAGTATAATGGAAGCCACTATTTTGAAATGGCACAAAAAAGTGGGTGATTCAGTGAAAATGGATGAAACCGTTTTAGAAATCGCTACAGACAAAGTTGACAGTGAAGTTCCATCAACTGCTGAAGGTATAATTGCAGAGATTTTATTTAAAGAAAATGATGTTGTTCCTGTAGGGACAGTAATCGTAAGAGTAAACTCTGGTGCGGCAGGAGCGTCAGCGCCAGTAACAGCAGCAGTTGTAAAAGAAGCAGCCCCGGCACCCATTCCGGCACCAGTTTTAGCAGCAGCTCCAATAGAAAATCCAGTAACAACAGCTACATCAGGAAGTAATAAATTTTATTCACCATTGGTATTAAACATCGCTTCATCTGAAGGTGTTAGCATGAGCGAATTAGAAAATATTGCAGGTTCTGGCAGTGAAGGGCGTGTTACTAAAAAA
>CANHJA010000224.1 GCA_947460795.1 Bacteroidota bacterium
CATTCATTTTTACAGAACTTTATCATTTACACGTCTCAATTATAGACTTTTTGTTGCATCTTTGTAGGTAATGAAAGGCAAAAAAATAATTATTGGAATTTCTGGAAGCATTGCTGCTTATAAAATCCCTATGTTAGTTCGATTGCTATTAAAAAAAGGAGCCGAAGTGAAAATAGTGATGACTCCAAGTGCTGCTACTTTCGTTTCTCCTTTGGTATTGAGCACATTAACAAAACATCCTGTATTAATCGAATTATCTTCCAATGAGACTTGGGCAAATCATGTGGCTTTAGGACGTTGGGCCGATTTAATGTTAATAGCACCTGCATCTTGCAATACGATTGCAAAAATGGCCAATGGAATTTGCGACAACCTGCTTTTAGCAGTTTATTTATCAGCTACTTGCCCAGTAATGGTAGCACCCGCTATGGATGAAGATATGTGGAATCACGCCTCACTGCAAAACAATTTATTGCAATTAAAATCTTACCAAAATATTGTGTTAGATACAGAACATGGTGAGCTTGCCAGTGGATTAATTGGTTTTGGCAGAATGCTTGAAATTGAAAAATTAGTAACAGAAATAGACTCTTTTTTCAATGTAAAACAACGATTAAAAAATAAAAAAGCTTTAGTTACTGCAGGGCCCACATACGAAAACCTCGATCCGGTGCGTTATATTGGAAATTACAGCACTGGGAAAATGGGTATAGCGATTGCAGAAACACTTGCCAATGAAGGTTGTGAAGTAGTATTGGTATTAGGCCCTACCTCATTAACCACCCCGCATGCAAATATTAAAACCATTCAGGTGCGTTCGGCCGAGGAAATGTTGAATGCATGTACAACTCATTTTGCTGAAACAGATATAGCGGTAATGAGCGCTGCTGTTGCAGATTATACTCCAACAACGCTTTCAACTTCTAAAATAAAAAAGAAAGACGAGGAGTTTACGATACAACTAAAAAAAACCACTGATATTTTAAAGCAATTAGGGTCTATAAAATCAAAAAATCAAGTATTGATTGGATTTGCTCTAGAAAATAAAAATGAAAAATCCTATGCCCTCAAAAAGCTTGAAGAAAAAAATGCCGATGCCATTGTTTTAAATTCGCTCAATGACGAAGGCGCTGGTTTTGCCTACGACACGAATAAAATTACCATTTTCGAAAAAAATGGCATCGAAACAAACTATGAATTAAAAAGTAAACCAGAAGTTGCGAAGGATATTGTTGAAAAAATAATCAAATTATGTCAATGAAAAAATATTTGTATCTAGTCATTATTTTACTCCTTACTATTCACTGTGAAGCGCAGGAATTTAACTGCAAGGTAAATGTAAATGCAGATCAAATTACTGGTGTTGAAGCGAATGTCTTTAAAACCCTCGAACAATCTCTCAGTGACTTTATAAATACTCGTAAATGGGGCAATGATGTTTTTCAAAACAAAGAAAAAATTGAATTGGTATTTACACTCATTTTGAGTAAAAAAATTGATGGAGTAGAAGGCGGTTATTTAGGCCGATTGTCCGTACAATCTAAACGACCTATCTTTAATTCTTCCTATTCATCCACTATCGTTAATTATACCGACAAAGATTTAGCAATAAAATATATAGAGTTTCAACCGATCGAATTTAATGACAATCGGGTAGTTACCAATGATGCTTTATCCTCTAATTTGCCTGCAATTATTTCCTACTATTGCTATATTGCTTTAGGATTAGATTATGATAGTTTTTCATTAAAAGGCGGTACAGAATTTTACAATAAAGCCTTAAATATTGCCAACAATGCTCCTGAAAACAATGCGATTGTAGGATGGAAAGCAACGGAAAGTCAGCGAAACCGTTTTTGGTTGATAGATCAATTGCACAACAATCGATTTGATAAAATGCGAACTGTTTTTTATCAATACCACAGGTTAGGACTCGACTTACTCACTTCAGACCCAGATTTAGGGAGAGCGAATATCAATGGGTTAATTCCCATTTTAAAAGAAGTTAATTTAGAAAACCCTTCCAGTATGTTGATGCAATTTTATTTTTCATCGAAAAGCGAAGAATTTCAAAACTTTATTTCTGGGGCAACCATGGCAGATAAACAAAAAATGATTCCCATTTTATCTCAACTAGATGTTGTCAATGCCAATAAATACATTCAACTACTTAAATAAATGCGCAAACTAAATTACTTCTTTATTTTCTTCTTGGCTTTATTGATGGTGAATTGCAACAATAACAAAGGCATTTTACCACAAAAAAAAATGACCCAAGTTTTACTTGAATTGCATTTAGCAGAAGCATTAGCTCAACATTTACCCAAAGATTCATTGCAAAGCGATATTAAAAACACTGATTCATTAGCTTGTTTTTCCAAAGAAATCTTTACAAACAACCAAGTGACCGAAAAAGAATTTTTACAAAGTTTAGAGTGGTATAAAAGCAAACCAGAATTGCTAGATTCAATGTATCAAAACATATTATCAGAAATAGCAATACTTCATTCAAAAAAAGTTGAATAATCTGAAGAAAATTTTTAGGGCAATCCTTTTTTATCTCTTAAATTCGCAAAAAATATATATAATCATTCATTAAATTGAAAAATGGGACAGTTAAAAGAAGCTTTTTACGAAGTAGCATCAAAATCGTCGGTAGAAATAAAAGAAATGTTGAAAACACATGGTGAAACCGTAGTTGACACCGTAACGTTATCACAAATTTATCAAGGAATGAGAGGAATTATAGGTTTAGTAACCGAAACCTCTTTGCTTGATTCAGAAGAAGGAATTCGTTTTAGAGGATATTCAATTCCCGAATTGGTAGAAAAATTACCGCATACAGAAGGAGGAACACAACCATTACCAGAAGGTTTATTTCATTTAATGATGTTAGGAGAATTACCTACTCAAGAACAAGTAGAACATATTTCTGCGGTTTGGGCTCGTCGTTCACATGTACCTAATTATGTATTTGATGCAATTGAGGCTTTACCTTTGCATACACACCCGATGACGCAATTCAGTATTGCGATCACGGCGTTACAAACAGAATCATTATTTGCAAAAGCATACAACGAGGGGATTAGTAAAAAAGATTATTGGGATCCAATTTTTGAAGACACCATGAATTTAATTGCTCGTCTACCAAGAATTGCTGCCTACATTTATAGAAGAAAATATAAAAATGGGG
>CANHJA010000225.1 GCA_947460795.1 Bacteroidota bacterium
GTCGTAAAATTGATTTGATTGCCATAGGCAGTACCTACACCATTGGTTGCATAAGCCCTGCAATAATAAGTTGTATTAGCATTTAACCCTGTAATCGAACTTGTGAATGAACCTGTACCTGCTCCATTATTTGTTACATTATTTGCAATGGTAGGATTGGGATTCGTACTCCAACAAACTCCTCTCTGCGTTACGGTCGAACCACCGTCATATTTAACTTCACAATCAATACTACTAGCAGTATTTGAAATATTTTTAGAATTGAGTGTATTTACAGTGGCGAGTCTGTTTACTTTTTTAAGATCCCAAACTAACTCATCTTTAATACACCCAAAGAAAGTCACAATTATAAAAATTATGATTCCACTGTATTTTTTTAATCCCATGTTATTTTTTGATTTTGAATTATTAAAGGATCTTCAAACAACTGTTGTCTTAATGGTTTGCTTGTTTTAATATTTTTAGCACCCTTCGATATAACCCCAATAAGATCATTTAGGTAAATAGTGGCAGAAAGACAACCTGATATTAATGCAATTTTATGGCTGATGTTTGCATTGTTGTAATACCTATCAATATCCATTTGATTGGTTGCTCCTAAATACTTTTTATACTCTGCATTCGCATGTAATTTTGAGCCAATGGCAAGCCCTGATGAAAGCAGAAAACAAGTAAAACGCCCCCAACCTTTTTTACCATAGGTTACTTTCAACGTGCCCAAACCTGGCATCAACATTGAAAGAAATACAGCTCTAGGACCTACTGTTTTATATTTAACCAAGTTTATATTGGTAAATGAATTTCCATTAACTTCCTTATTTTTTATTTCACAAAAGTATTTTCCATATTTAAATGGTTGCCTATTTATAAAATCTACAACAGCACTAAGATTTTGATCTGACTTTTTCTTTGGAAATATCCCCTTTGTTTTTGACTTGAATAAAATTTTAGTCCTACTCCATTTTGCATCTAAAACTAAACTTTCTTGAGCTGCTAAGAAAAATCCTTGTTCAATCGAGGGGGCTAAAAATCCTTTTGAATTAATTTTTGATAAATGCCGTTTATAACCTCTTAATGAGGTAGAAATATTTTTGACTTCTGAAAGATTATTGCCTGAAGTATCAAACGAAACCAAATAGTTGAGATTCAAATACCCTTTCTTTTTTTTCTCAATTTTTAAATTTAAATCTTCCAACAATTGATTTTGAAAGAATACTAAATCATTTTTGTTAGTGCTTTTGTAAGAGAAAACAGATGTACTGCGTTTTTTTAAAAAATTATTAAATTCTGATATCTGAGCTATTTTTTCAGATGCTCTATATTCATTTATTTCATCAAGTAATAAAATGTAATTGTAACTTTTTAATGCTAAATCATATTTTTTCTCACTCAAATATTTTTCTGCTACTTTAACAAAATCAGATAACAATTGGCATGTAAATAAATACGTGGTGGTATTATTTGTTTCGTTTACAATAGAAGTTAAAATTTCAAATTTAATAAATCGTCCAAGATAACTTATTTGCATAGCCTCTTTGGCTTTTGAGGTAGCAATAGTGCTGTTGTTTTCATCCAAATCAATGTTGTTTGATAAAGTAATAGCAATCACATAATTAAAAATCCCCTCTTCATCTGCCTTCATTACTTTCACTCCTTCAAAGGGTTCTTCATTATATATTCGGGTAATATTTTCAATCATTAATATCTTGTCATCATTGTATGCTTGCGCATGTATTTTTGAATAACAAAAACAAAATATAAACAATGTGATTATTTTATAATAATAGGATTTAGTCTGTTTCATTAATTGAATTCAATTTTAAATTAGTTTACTATTTTTTACTGTTTAATAATTTCTTTGATATAAATAAATTCGCTTTTTTACCATCGGTATTGCCCTTGATAGTTAGCAACTCTAGCCCTTGAAAAAATTGAAAAGAATTTTGCATTGATCTTTTTTGTTAACTTTCCAACAAATTTAAAAAAGAATATTTGTCTTGACTGTTTTCAAGAGTTACCAAATCAGTTTGGCAATTTCTATCATTGCCAGCAAAAGAAAGAGGGAGAAAACTGCTGTTTGCTAATACCAGTGTTTGCAGTCTATTTTTTTCATTCGTTTTCATTCAGTTTTATTGATGTTTACATAAGTATATCCTCTTGACCACCTAATTGATTGAATGCTATTTATTTACATTCTTTCATTGTAGGCAATTAATGAAAATGGTTTAGATGCATACTAAAAAACCAAATATAATAATTTATTTAAAAAAAGAGTGCAAACGCTTCATTTTGTTTGCGTTATCCTCTGATAACCAACACTTTTTGCAACTTAGAAGCATCTCTTTTGAGGAGTTCATTTTTTTCTACAAATTAATAGCGCACAAAACTGCTTTTTTCGTTTAGTGAGAAACAAACGGATTGTTACAACCTCCCGGCATATGCATTGCTATTTATCGATAATTTGAATTCTATTTTTATAAACATAACCAACCACATTTCCCTCCCTAACTTGATACCAATTCGTACCAGTGCAAGGATAAAAATAATAAACAGCGTCATCATTTGATACATCGTCATATTTTCGTTCTAATCTACCAACTGTTTGAGAATTAACATTCATTTCTTTTCTAATATTGATGTATCCATCTGGATCAATTACTTTGCCAACTTTTGGAAAAACTACATTTTTTTTTGGAGGATTCGTTCCCATTTTATAAATACTGACTACTGCCCAATCGGTGCTAACATAATCTGCTGCACCTTCATTGCGTAAATACGTCATGTAAATAAATTCAATATCGTATTTCTTACCAATTAAACTTTTATCAGTAAACATCGCATCTTTCGATATCCCATTATTACAATCTGCAACAAAATCATTCCAGCTAATTTCTACAGGCTTATTTGTTTTAACATCAGTAAATTGCAAGGACTCAAAATCACCAATTAAATGTGTGCCTTTGAATAAAAGCGAACGTTTTTTTGTTTGTCCAATTTTTTGTGAGAAAGCAGAAAACACGGTTAATCCAAAGAAAAACAAAAGGAAGAGCGATTTACATAAATGGAACTTGTTCATAATTTTTATTTTTTGCCTACATTTCAATTTTGCAGCTTTCGGCTTCGCTGGTGTAGTTAATATGTTTTTTCTA
>CANHJA010000226.1 GCA_947460795.1 Bacteroidota bacterium
ATAGAATTTGTAAGTTAACAGAATTGGCTTACATTTGCAGTGCGAGATAGAGCAGCGGTAGCTCGTCGGGCTCATAACCCGAAGGTCACTGGTTCGATCCCGGTTCTCGCAACTAAAAAAATGGCAGAGTTTACCCTTTGCCATTTTTTATTTTATAAAAAAAACGATTTATAAATTATTAATTTTGCACACAGGATTCATAATGTATAATTCAAAATTCAGAAATAATTATGTACACAGTCGCAATTGTTGGTCGACCAAATGTCGGAAAATCTACCCTTTTTAATCGCTTAATTGGCGAACGTAAAGCCATTGTAGATGATGTAAGTGGAGTAACTCGTGATCGTCAATATGGCGAAAGCGAATGGAATGGAAAACACTTTCATGTGATAGACACCGGTGGATATGTAGTAAATGGAGACGATGTGTTTGAAAGAGAAATTCGTCAACAAGTTGAAATTGCATTGAACGAAGCCAGTGTGATTGTTTTTGTGGTAGATGTTACGAGTGGTGTAATGGGCTTAGATGAAGAGTTTGCTCAACTTTTGCATCGTTCTACAAAACCAGTGGTTGTGGTTGTAAATAAGGTGGATAATAGTCGCCGTCAAATTGATGGTACTGAGTTTTATAGCTTAGGGTTTGAAAAAATACATTTCATTTCGTCTCTCTCAGGCAGTGGGACAGGCGATTTGATGGATGAAATTACCAATTACATGACCGATGCGGGCGAATTATTGGTGACCGAATTGCCTAAAATTGCCATTGTTGGACAACCCAATGCAGGAAAATCATCCTTACTAAATTCATTGGTTGGTGAGACAAGAAATATTGTATCAGATATTGCAGGAACTACTCGTGACAGCATTCATACTGAGTACAAATTATTTGGAAAAGAATTTATATTAATCGATACAGCAGGACTTCGTAAGAAAAATGCCGAAAAAGATGACCTCGAATTTTACTCTACCATTCGTGCTGTAAAAGCGTTAGAAGAAGCCGACGTTTGTATGATCTTAATAGACGCAACGAAAGGAATTACTTCGCAAGATGTTAATATTTTTAGTTTGGCTACAAGAAAAGGAAAAGGTGTTCTTATTTTAGTAAACAAATGGGATTTAGTTGAAAAAGAAACAATGACATCCAAAAAAGTAGAAGAAGAAATTAAAGAAAAATTAAAACCTTTTACAGACATTCCAATCTTGTTTATTTCTGCAACAGAAAAATTACGTATTCACAAAGCGATTGAAGAAGCATTGGATGTTTTTGACAGAAGAGCTCAAAAAATACCAACTTCTAAATTAAACGAGGTTATGTTAAAAGAAATTTTACATTACCCACCGCCATTTTTCAGAGGAAATGCCGTTTCAATTAAATTCATCAATCAATTGCCAGTACATGTTCCTTCATTTGCCTTTTTTAGCAATCATCCAAATGAAATTAAAGAAGCGTACAGCAATTTTTTAGAAAACAAATTACGTACACACTTCAACTTTAAAGGAGTTCCATTGCGTTTGTTTTTCAGACAAAAATAATTTTACAACAATAAAAATAAAAAATGCACTGAAAATTCAGTGCATTTTTTTTGGCATAAACCATTCATTTTAACGGCCACATAGTAAGCAAAAAAATACCGTTTCTTTCGAAACGGTATTTTTAGTTTATGATGAAAAACTATATTTATTTTTCTTCAACAATTTCAGCATCAACAATATCATCATTTGCGTTATTGTTTGCTTGAGCACCACCATCAGCAGATCCACCACCAGCTTGTTGGTCGTTCATCGCTTTGTAAAGCTCTTCACTTGCTGCTTGCCATGCTTGATTCAAGGCTTCTAAATGAGTATCAATCCCTGCTACATCTTTTGCTTCATAAGAAGCTTTTAAGTTTACTAAACAAGATTCGATTACTGATTTTTTATCCTCAGGCAATTTATCGCCATAGTCTTTCAATTGTTTTTCGCTATTGAAAATTTGACTATCCGCCATATTTATTTTTTCGATTTCCTCTTTCAATTTCTTATCCGCATCTTCATTCATACGAGCATCGTTTTTCATTTTTTCGATTTCTTCTTTGCTCAATCCACTACCTGCTTCAATACGAATATTTTGTTGTTTACCTGTACCCTTGTCTTTCGCACTTACTTGCAAAATACCATTTGCATCAATATCGAAAGTTACTTCAATTTGAGGAACACCACGAGGTGCTGGAGGAATACCGTCTAAGATGAAACGACCTAATGATTTATTTTGATTGGCCATTGGACGCTCTCCTTGTAAAACATTGATTTCTACGCTTGGTTGGTTTTCAGCAGCAGTAGAGAATACTTCTGATTTTTTAGAAGGAATAGTTGTGTTACTTTCAATTAATTTTGTCATTACACCACCCATTGTTTCAATACCCAAACTCAAAGGAGTTACGTCTAATAACAATACGTCTTTTACATCACCACTTAATACACCACCTTGAATGGCAGCGCCAATTGCTACTACTTCATCCGGATTTACTGAACGGTTCGGTTTTTTACCAAAGAATTTTTCAACTACTTCTTGAATTTTAGGAATACGAGTTGAACCTCCTACTAAAATTACTTCATCTAAATCTATTGCATCAATACCAGCATCTCTCAATGCTTTACGGCAAGGCTCTAAAGTTCTTTCAACTAAGCTATCTACTAATTGTTCAAATTTAGAACGGCTTAATTTTTTCACTAAGTGTTTAGGAACATTGTCTACCGCAGTAATGTATGGTAAGTTAATTTCTGTTTCTGTAGAAGATGAAAGTTCAACTTTTGCTTTTTCAGAAGCCTCTTTCAAACGTTGCCAACTCATTGGATCTTTACGTAAATCGATGTTTTCGTCAGCTTTAAATTCATCTGCTAACCAATCCATAATTGCGTTATCAAAATCATCACCTCCTAAGTGTGTATCTCCGTTAGTAGATTTTACTTCAAAAACACCATCTCCTAATTCAAGTACAGAAACGTCAAACGTACCTCCACCTAAATCAAATACAACGATTTTTGAATCTTGACTTTTTTTATCTAAACCATAAGCTAAAGCAGCTGCTGTAGGCTCATTGATAATTCTTTTTACTGTTAAACCAGCAATTTCACCAGCTTCTTTCGTTGCTTGACG
>CANHJA010000227.1 GCA_947460795.1 Bacteroidota bacterium
AAGAAAACAACTTAAAATAAAAATTGAAAGACAATATTCTTAATAAGAAATTTTAATACCATGGAAAAAAACATTCCAATAGATCAATTGTTTAAAAACAATCTTTCCGAAGGGCAAGAGCAGCTAAATTTAGGTGCTTGGGCAAATATGGAAAGAATTTTAGATGGTAAAAACCCGTACGCTGAAGAAGCTACTAATAAAAAACGCAAATTAGTTCCGTTTTTTTGGGCATTCTTTATTTTAATTGGCGGTTTGCTAACAGCAGGTTACATTAATCTATCAAAAAGCAAGTCTGCGAAAAATAAATCGTTGATTGTAAGCAACCAACCTCAAATTATCCAAAAAGGGGCAGTTGAAACTATTGAGCCTACGAATATTCCTTCAACTGAGAATAATTCGTCTCCTACTCAGCATACAAATGCAAATGCTTCATCTAATGAGCAGAAAAATATTTCAAACCCAGAAGCAAAAACAACTACAAAAAATGAAAATAGCGGTAATGAAAAAGGACAAGACGATTTAACATTAAACAAGGATAATACTTCAAAAAATGAGCCTGCTGAGCCAACAGATAATTCAACATCTAATGCTAAAAATACTTTAAAAAATCAACATGCAAAACCATTGGATTCAAAAAAAGAAGGGCTTGATAAAGGAATCATTCAATCTGCCACAAATTCAATTGATGAAACAAAAGGCAACAAAGAAAATCAAAAAATAACACCTGACAATAATAAAATAGCAAAAACAACTGCAAAAAAAGACACAATCGCTGTTATTGAAATTAAAGAAAAAACAAGCAAAAACGGGCAATCTAAAAATATCGAATATGACACTTTAGGGAGATATAATAAAGTGGTAGAATCAACTGCTTCAAATATTGTTGAGCAGGAAAACAAACCACTTGCTAAGGCTCCCGTATTAAATCCAAGAATGGTTATTCTTTCAGCAGAAGAAGAATTAAATGCTTCTAAAAGAATAGATTTAATGCCTATGCAGGAACAAAAAAATCAAAATCCTGATGTAAACAACTCAAGCATTTCATCTGTAAAAAAAGAAACAGCTACTAAAAATACCCCATCTAAAAATGCATATACTAATTCCATTTTCAATAAAATGAAAGCATTTAGCAATAGAATGGCGATGAAGAAAATTGAATTTTTCCCAGGGATGAGTGTAGGTGTGAATGCGGCATTTATTAATACAGAACATAATTATGGTGGATTTCATTTTGGAGTAAATAATTTAATCCCAGTGAGTAACTATTTTAGTATTTTAAGTGAATTGAAATTGTTTTATAAAAACAACAGTGGATATTCTGTCAATGATAAAAAAACAAGTCTTTTTGATCACCAAGCAGACATGAATACGTTGTCTTCACAAAATCAAACAATACACACAACTACAATAGATTCAACTACACGTAAATATAATTTCAGAAGTTTCAGTACAATGGAATTGCCAATTATTTTACAAGCACATATTGGAAAATTTACTCCTTACATTGGTTTTAATTTAGCTTATTCATTCAAATTAAATACTACATCCATTACAAAAAATTATGCTGTAAAAGATACAGTAATTTTAAACAATTCTGTTGCATACACTCAACCAACAAATGCTTCTTATGAATTTATGAGGGAAGATTTCGGAAGTCGTTTTGGCATAGGGTATACAATTGGTGGATCTTATAGCTTAAATCCAAATTTATATATTGATTTGAGATTGAGTAATGTATTAAAAGACAATTCAAAAACACTCTCAGCTAGAGAAATTTCTGACGGAATATTTAAAGTACCTTTTGTGCAGTTTTCTATTGGATACAGGTTCAAAAAGTTTACACCCAACAACTAGAATTTCATTTATCAATCATACACAAAATAAAAAAGCAGCGATTATCGTTGCTTTTTTTATTTAATTTTACAGAATGGAATTCATTAAAGATATAATAAAAGCAATTGAAGAATTTGCCCCAAAATCCTATCAAGAAAATTATGACAACAGTGGTTTAATCGTTGGAGATCCATCAAAAAAAACCTCAAAAGCACTCATTACTTTAGATTGTACAGAAGAAGTTGTGGATGAGGCAATAAACTTAAAATGTGGATTAATCATTGCACACCACCCCATCGTTTTTTCAGGATTGAAATCATTCACGGGTAAAAATTATATTGAACGTGTAATTATAAAAGCAATTAAACATGATATTGCTATTTATGCAGCACATACCAATTTGGACAATATGCAAATGGGTGTAAATCAAAAAATAGCAGAAAAATTAAATCTTGTTGATTGCAAAATCCTTGCCCCAGTTTCGGGTAAACTTAAAAAACTTTATACATACGTTCCAAAAGCGCATATTGAAAATGTAAGAAAGGCATTAAATGATGCAGGAGCTGGCAAAATAGGGAATTACTCAGATTGTAGTTTTTCTACTTTAGGAGAAGGTAAGTTTAAAGCAAATGAAGGTGCCAATCCATTTGTAGGCACCAAAAATAAAATTCATACTGAACCTGAAATTAAATTAGAAGTTATTTTTGAAGCTCATTTAGAGCAAAAATTAATATCCATACTAAAAGAAACGCATCCTTATGAAGAAGTCGCATTTGAAATAATAACTTTAGATAATAAGAACCCTGAAATTGGCGCTGGCATGATTGGCAAATTATCAAAACCACTCGACGAAGAGCCTTTTTTGAAGATGCTAAAGAAAAAGATGCAAACGAAATGCATTCGACACACCGAATTATTAGGCAAAAAAATAGAGCGTATTGCTTTTTGTGGTGGATCTGGTAGTTTTTTATTAAAAGATGCCATCGCTCAGCAAGCAGATGTTTTTATTACCGGGGACTTTAAATATCACCAGTTTTTTGATTCAGAAAAAAAGCTGATTATAGCGGACATTGGGCACTATGAAAGTGAGCAGTTTACAAATGAAATATTTTATGATGTACTCTCAAAAAAATTCCCTAAATTTGCAATCCTTAATACTAAGGTTAATACAAACCCAGTTCATTATTATTAAAAAACATTATGGCAGCAGTA
>CANHJA010000228.1 GCA_947460795.1 Bacteroidota bacterium
ACTAGTTAAATAATTTTACATGTAAATAAAACTAAATTTATGAACTGCAAGAAAGCATTGAGCAACCTACTTTATGCCTTGCCCAATCAGGTCTTTTAGCAAACCATTTTTCATTCTCAGGTTGTTCATCATATGGTTTTTTGAGTAGTTCATGCAGCTCATTTATTAAATGATAATTTCCATCGTTTGCAGCATCAATAGCAAGTTGTGCCATGTAATTTCTCAATACATATTTTGGATTGACGGCGTTCATAGATGTTTTTTTATCGTCTTCATTTTTTATTTCTAACCGCAACCTGTTCACATATTTTGCTATCCAATTCTTCCATTGATTGTAAATTTCAGCATTAGTATAATCCTCTGAATAAAAAGCAGATTGAATGCATTTGAAATTTTCATCCTCTGAAAAATTTGTAGAAAAATGAGCAAGGTTTCTAAAGAATATAGTCATGTCGGTTTCTACATTTTGTAAAATAGATTCTAGTTCTTCAATTAATTGAAAATCATTTTCATATTCCTTTTCTAATCCTAATTTTTGCTTCATCATTACTTGATAAGCCTTATTATATTGCCTTGGAAATGCCTGTAATATCTCTTCAAATGGTTTTGCTTCTTCTACCAACGGATACATTGCATTGGCTAACTTATATAAATTCCATAAGGCGATATTTCCTTGTTGCCCAAATTGATACCGTTTGTGTTGAATATCGGTTGTGTTTGGTGTCCAAGTTGGGTCATAGTTTTCTAACCAACCATAAGGGCCATAATCAATGGTATTGCCAATGATAGACATGTTGTCTGTATTCATTACTCCATGTACAAAACCTACTCGCTGCCAATCTATAATCATTTTTAAAGTTCGTTCAGCTACACATTTTACAAGTTCTGCATATCGTTCTTTATCGGATGATTTTATTTCTGAATAAAAATGTTGGATGGTATAATCGGCTAATAATTTCAAATTTTTAGTGTCTTGTCTAGATGCTAAAATTTCAAAATTTCCAAAACGAATAAAGGTTTCTGAAACTCGGCATACTATAGCTCCTTTTTCGTAAGCTGGATGCCCATCGTACAACATGTCTCTAACCACCTCATCTCCACTCAAAATTAAAGACAATGAACGAGTGGTAGAAACTCCTAAATAAAACATGGCTTCGCTGCATAAATGTTCTCGAATAGAAGAGCGTAATACTGCCAAACCATCTGCAGTTCTTGAATATGGAGTTGCTCCCGAACCTTTTAGTTGCAAAGCGAAATGTTGGTTGTTGTAATCTATTTCAAATAAATTAATAGCTCGCCCATCCCCTAATTGTCCTGCCCAATTTCCAAATTGATGACCGCCATAGCACATTGCAAAAGGCTTCGTATTCTCATAAATTTTTTGACCAGAAAAAATGCTTAGAAAATCTTCAGAAAAAATATCTTTTTCATTAATTCCTAACAAAGAAGCTACCTCTTTTGTTGCATGAATTAAAACAGGATTTTTTGGAATGGTTGGTTTTACAAATGAAAAGCAAGCTTCAAAAACTTGTCGTCTTGTGTTTTCTAAAACTGTATCAGCAGGTAATTCTGTATTAAATGTATCGTGAATGTGGAGTTTCATATTTTCAAAGCAAAAGTACTATGAAACTAAAATTTAAATTCATTTTTTAATGAACCATTTTATTGGCACAGCTTGAGCTTGCAAACGCTTCTGGCTTGGTTTTAAATGCAAACCCCATTCCTAAAATATACCCAGTGGCTTCACTTAACGCTACATTACTTTTAAATTGTGGATTGGTATTTATGTCGGCATGTACTTCCATATCTACATCATATAGTGCAAATAATTCACAAAGTTCGTAGGCAATTTCTATACTTTTTGAAACCTCCATAATCATTCTTTCTTTGATGGAATAGTTTACGGTAGATTGCTCATTATGAATAAGCATAAAGCCACCTTTACCTTTTCTTAAAAAAACAATAACCGTTGCAAATTCTGTATAATTTCCTTTTACTTGTGAGTCTGTTCCTATGCAAACTTTCAGTTTATTTCCTAATTCGAGCTCTCTAATAATGATTTTTTCTACCGAAAATTTAATTGGTTCTTGTATGCATTGACCGTTAAAATTACGCCACATCATGATTATAAATTTTTAGTTGATAGGATAAATTTACGAATGAGTTTTGTTAACGGTCAAAAATAAATAATACCAAATTGTGAACAATCTACAATCACTCAATAAAGATACAACTACTTAATCTAAGTTAAAAACTTGGTGTCTATTCGGAATTTCTACATCCTTAAAACCTTTTTTTAGCAATCGATTTCTAAATTCTTCTTGCACATCGTATTCGCCATGTACAATGAATAAAGACTTCACTTGAGACGCATTTTGGCAAGCAATAAATTGGCATAAATCATCATAATCTGCATGTGCACTCATGCTTTTGATACTGGCTATATTGGCTTTCACTTGAAATTCCTGCATGTATATTTTCACTTCTTTTTCACCTCTCATTAATTTGGCTCCTAAAGAATGATATTCACAATAACCAACCATTAAAATGGTATTTCGATGATTTTCAATGTTGTTAGCAATGTGGTGTTTTATTCTGCCTGCTTCTGCCATGCCTGATGCAGAAATAATGACCATGGGTTCTTTTTTACTATTTAATCGTTTAGAGTCTTCTACATCTGTAATCATATGCAATCCTTTAAATTCAAAAGGATATTTATCTTCTTTCATTAAATGCACCACCTGTTTATTATAAAGTTCGGCATGGCGTTTAATAATTTCTGTTGTTTTTACAGACAATGGGCTGTCTACATAATAATCTAAATCGGGTAATCTACCCTCAACTTCTAATTTGTTTAAAGCAAATAATATTTCTTGGGTTCTGCCTACGCTAAAGGCTGGAATAATTAATTTTCCTTTATTTTCAATACAAGTTTCTTGAATATGATTTAATAATTCTTCATCTGTATTCGCCAAATCTTCATGCAAGGAGCTTCCATAAGTGCTTTCTAAAATGATATAATCCGATTGAGGAAATTCTTCAGG
>CANHJA010000229.1 GCA_947460795.1 Bacteroidota bacterium
AGAAGTGTTAGTTGAATTTTTTTAAGCATGAATATTTATTTAAAAGTTTAGACGACAAATTAATGTTTATCCTTCGTAGGGAATAATATATTTTTAGGAAATTGATAAGCGCGATTATGTAAAAATTGCGAATCAGTTAACGTCAATAAAAAGGCAATTAAATCTACTTTTTCATTGGATGATAATACCATTGGCTTTTTTAAAGATTGAGGTAAATTAGTATATGGCTGAACAGTTGAAGTGTAGTGATTTATCACTTCTGATATTTTTTTATACCGTCCATCATGCATATAAGGATACGTAAATTCAATATTTCTTAACGATGGGATTTTAAAAACTAAACTATCTTTTACATTGTGTGTAATCTCCATTTTACCTGTATCGTTCAATATTGTATCTACTTTTAAACCATTGGTTGCAAATTCATTTGTTGTAAATAAAGGTTCTGCATGACAACTAGCACAATTTTTTTGAAACAATTTATAGCCATTTTTTTGTTGATTTGTGAATGATGTTTGATGCTTCATGACACTATCGTATTTTGATTGATAGCTTTGAATCGTTAGCAAAAATTGAGCAATGCACTTCAATGTTTTTTCACCAGTAATGATTGAATCTTTATACGCTTTATAAAATAATTTTCTGTACAATGATGATTCATTCAACTTGTCAACCACATGAGTAATTGTTTCATCCATTTCATCTTTATTGTGAATGGGTGCCAAGGCTTGTGCATCTAAATGATTAATAGCCCCATCCCACATCAGTTTTTTACTCCACGCTAAATTAAACAACGCAGGTGCATTTCGTTTGCCAATTCTATTATTGATACCATGGCTCAAAGCATGATCGGTATGTGCAAATGCAGTATAACTTAAATGGCAACTAGCGCATGAGGTGGTTGTGTCTTTACTCAGTAGATTATCATAAAAAAGTGCACGACCTATGTTTATTTTTTCTGGCGTTAATTGATTATTATCAAAATCATATGTGGGTTTTGGCCAACCCTTTGGAATGACAAAAAGTGGCTCAATTGATTTAAATGATACAATGCCTGTAAAAATAATAAACAATAAATAAATAAATTTTCTCATTGGATGTTAAATAATAATGGCAATTTATTCGCAATTTCTACGGCCTCTTTACAAGGTTGCATGATTACGTTTTGAGTGGACAGATTGATTTTTTCAAATAGTTTTTCAATATCTAAATTTATTTCTAAAGGGTTCTTTTTATTTATTTTCAATGAAACTTTTTGAAGAGTAGCCAACCCGTTTTCGTATCCACCGATATGAAATTGAAAAGCATTGTTTCTAGTTTTACAAAAAGTACTTTTCCCTTCTATCTTAAAATTGATATACCCATTTTGCCATGTCCAATACATCCCATTTGTTGGGTCTAAATCGCCACCTTGCACTCCCTTATAATTGGTTTCGCTGTCTATTCCTATATTAAAAACAATTTCTTCAAAATCAATATCAATAGGTTTTTTAGCGATTTTAATTTTTTTTGAAATGCTGTCTTCTTCATCAATTAAATGAAAGCTCTTTGTTTCTTTCCAAACAACTTTTTTATTTTTCAATAATTGAATAGATGAAATATAGTATTTCAATGTTTGAATTGAAATGCTCTCTTGATTTTGTAAAAAATAATTTTCATCTAACACTATTTTTTGATCATTCCAAAAATGATGAATAGAGAGAATATTGTTTTTTTGAGCAAAAATATTGCTTGAAAAAATAATACAAAAAATCACTAAAATAATACGCATTATCTTTTTTGTTTTGGTGGCGCTGCTGATATAAATAACTTTGCCAAATCAGTTGTCAATTCATTGTAAAGTGATTGCTGCTGTTCAGTACAAATAGATTTTATAGCTACAAAATGATTCATATGAATATGCTCAATATTATTTTGTATTTTATTTATTTCTAAAATGATACTGTCATTTACTTCAGCATTCATTTCGTTTTTTAAATTACTGTACAATGTATTTTTTAGATCCATTAATTGATGTTGTGCTGAATTGATTCCATTGCGATGAATTTTTATGAGGCTATCATATTTTGTAATTTGCGATTCTGAGAAATTCAATTTTTCAATAATTAAATTTCTATTTCTTTTTGGATGTGGATATTGGTTGTTACTTTGAAATATAAAAGATAGCAGCCCTATATTGATTAAAATTAGAATCAACACCAACGCACCAAAGATTTTAATTTTATTGTTCATTGTAAATATTGTCGTTAATTAATAGATTCATATTTTTTGCCAAGGATAAAACCTCATTTATTTTCGTTTTTTTAGCTACAGTAAAAACATTAAAACATAATAAAATGAATACAGTTGCCGCAATTGAGAACAGCCAAGGAGATGAAATATTATTTTTTTTATCGGTTTCAATTTTTTGTTGAATTCGATGAATTAATATCTCAGAGGCATCCGCCTCTTTAATGTTGTTTAATAAATCAAATGTATTTTCCATTTTGTTCTTTATATTAGACGATGCAATTTTCATAATCCTTCTTTGTTTTTTAAATTTTTAAGCAAATTATTTTTTGCTCTCACAATCAATGATTCTACTGCCTTTGGAGTAAGTTTCATAATTTCGGCTACTTCTTTTTGTGATTTGTGCTCTATTTTACTTAATATAATTGCTGTTTTTTGTGGATCATTTAATTGATTTAATGCTGAAAATATGAGTTGAATTGTTTGTTTTTGCTCTAATTCAATACCTGGATGATTAAAAGAATGTACATCCATTGTTTCCTGATTTTCGAAAATGGATACTATAAAACCAAATCGTTTTTTTCTTTTTTTTCGTTTTAAATAATCCAATGATTTATTGATGGCTATTCTATATATCCAAGTACTTACTTCCGCATTTTGTTTAAACGAATTAAGAGAATGGTGAATAGCGACAAATACATCTTGTGTTATTTCTTCTGCATCTTCTATATTTTGAACATACTGTAGTGCTAGGTTATAAACCATATTTTTGTATGTATATAATATTTTTTCAAATTGCATGAAGAATAAAAGTA
>CANHJA010000230.1 GCA_947460795.1 Bacteroidota bacterium
ATATAATTAGTTAAATCTACTTGATCATTTCTCCATTGACCTATTTGTGTAGGAGAATAAATGGTATTCATCATTCCAACTGTTGCTAAATTTGCGCCCCACTTCACATAACTAGTTGGTACAAATGAAGCTGTACAATCTTCTGAAACTGAAATACTCAAAGTATCATTTTTATCAATTCGATAAGCACTGGCAACATCAAATTTAACAATTGCAGAATCCGTAGTTATGTTAGTTAAATCAAATTGCAATGTTTCTAATGCATCATATTTACCAAGTTTTGTGTAGTTAAAAAAGTCCATATAAGCAGCATGTGTATTACCTGGAGTTGCACCAGCGAAACACAATGTTTTTTGCCATTTCACATTTGTATCGGTATCAATTACTCTCCAACCAAGTGGAGGGAAAACAGCACCTTCAAAGGTTTCAACACTTGGTGCATTGGCAAGAGTTGGAGACAAAATAACTACATTGGTCACTGAAGTATCATTTGAACGATTGATGTCAATTATTAAATCGGACCATATTTTTACAACATGATTACCAGCTGTGTTAAAATTAGCTAATGTATTAAATGTATAATCAACAGAATCTCCAATTGCAAGTAACCCATTGACTGTTTCTGTAATTACAGGATTGGCATCAATTTGATAAACAATAGGAATATTGTATAAATCCCTTAATCCAAGATTTTTGATTCTTGTGCTTATTGGAACTTGATTTACAGATGAATTACAAACATATACATTGTTTATTGGCACGGATGCAAAAAGAGTAGTGGCATCATTTAAACAATTAATATCCCCAGGAAGTTTAACTATTGTAATTGTTCTTAATCCTTTTGCCCCATTGCTGCTTTTATTCGCTGAAACCGCAAAGTAAAAAGTATCTGTTGTATTGGTTCCAGAAGTGACATAAAAATCATTCGTTGTTGATGTACCAATTGAATCCATATATTTTGCACCTAGCTGATAAATTGTATAACTTTCTGCACCAGCCAATGCATTCCATTTTAAATGAAAGGTTGTGCCACAAGCAGTATCAACAACTAAATTTGTAGGAACACCTAATACTGTAAATAAAGTATCGCTTTGGTCGCTAAGTGCACCTCTTGTAACTCTTACCAACATTTTCCCTGTATTTAAATTACTTGGTGGAGTCCAATCATAATATCGTCTGTTCGCTTGAACAGCAGGTGCAATGGTATTCCATGTAGCACCCGCATTTGAAGAATACTCTAATTTAAATGTACCTAAATTGTTATTATAAGCATCCCATCTTATTCTTTCAGTTACTCCATTGGCAAATGATTCACCACCTTGAGGATAAATTAGCGTTACTGAATCTGTTAAAAACTCGTATGCAATGACATATTTTTGAGGCCCTTGTGGAATATTTAATCCTTCCACATAAAGAGTGTAATTTCCACCTTGTGGTACATTCAAAACTATTTGTTCAACATTGTTGATTGCATCTATATTTTCTGTAGCAGCTGCATTCAAAGTCATATTGTTGTTTGCATTATTCATTACTAAAGGTTGAAAAGTAAATGCGTTCGCATCTTCCATCATGATGTTGATGTCATTTACTAAAGCTACACTGCTTGCAGGATTTCCTTCTATATCATGCCAGTAACACATAACTTTCATTTGACTAACATTATTAGGAACATTGATCACGTAATTCTTCATATTCCCATTGTCAATTGAATCAATAATGTATCGTTGACTTTTCATAGCATTGTATGCTTTTCTAGCATTAATTCGTCCAAAACCAAATTTAAAATCGGGACCTGTGGTACCTAAATCGTCTGCACTATTCAATAACAAAGCTTTCATTAAAGCACTGTAAGGATCTGCTCCTGCGTTTTCAGTTCGATAAGCTTGATACAAACTAGCCAATGTTCCTGCAACCCCAGGACAAGCCATTGAAGTTCCTGTGAATGAAGCATACGTATTATTGGGTTGGGTTGAATATACATCGGTTCCTGTAGCCACAATTTCTGGTTTTAATCGCCCATCTTCTGAAGGGCCTTTACTACTTGAAGGTGCCAAGGCATCGTCATTTAATACATTTCCTGTTGAAATTGCATTTTTACCAGCTTTATATCCACCAGTGATTGTAAAAAATCCTTGAGAGTTTCCTCCACATGATGAAGAACCGCTATTACCTGAAGAATGAACACTCAATAAAGATTGATTTGATCTAATTAATAAATCCATGTCTTGTGCATCATTGTTGTAACCAGCATTACAACCTTGCCCTAATGAGTTTGTTAAAATTCGAACGCCTGCAGTGTTGTAATCCGTGGTTGCATTATTTATATTATCATAATAGTCATAGATATGCAAATCGGCACCCCTTCCATTTCCAGAGGCAATCGGATTAAAATTTCCTCCGCCACCTACAATTCCTGCAACATGGTCGGCATGTGTATTTGAAGCTATATTTGAAGTTGCGTGATTGATTAACCTTCCTTTAAAATCGATATGTGGGCCTATTTGTCCATCATCACCAACACTCACACTAACACCTGTACCATCATAATGCAAACCAGACGCATAAGAAGCATCAATCGTGTTAACTCTGTGATTGGTTCGCTCAGTTAAATTCTCTAATTCAGCTGGTGCAGAAATAGGTTGAAGATATTTCACATAAGGAATAGAGGCTAATTCACTCAGTTTAATTTCATTGATTTGCACAATTGCAGTGTGTTTATTTTTCCAATTTATGAATTGAATATTTTTTTGAGCAAATGAATTTAAAGCTTCGTTTTGAGAGATCGTAGAATACAAGTCTACTAAAATTTCAATTGTTCCATTTTGTTTTACGATCCAATTTGGAAATGGTTTTTCGATTAATTTTTTATCAATTTTTGCAGTTGCTTGCATGGGCACAATGGCTCTGATTGATCTATTCTCTAACGCAGATTTTGAAATATTTTTTGGAATGGTTGCCAAAAATGCCCATTTAGGGAAATAATCAAAAAACTGAATCCCTGTTTCTGATTCTATTAACTTTCTTTCAT